>JAPSJG010000311.1 GCA_031178305.1 Sinorhizobium sp. | reverse complement strand
CCCCCCGGTGCCTTGGGGTGGATAGCCCGCGTGACGCTCGCTTGGCTGAGGATGCGTTGGCTTCAGATGCGACTCGCTTGACGACATTTGCAAACGACGTTGCGTCCCTGCTCGGCTTCGGCCGCCGTCACGACGCCGTCGCGCTGCTTGCAGCATTGCGGCGCTCAGTGGAGGGGAAGGGCTCTACTCTCGAGCTTGAGGTCGCTTCCCATGCCGGCGAGGCCGTCGTCGTAGACAGCAATAGTCCGGCGCGCCATGAGCAGAGCGCCGCCGAGCGTGCGGGAGCGGAAGACCCAGGGCTCCGCGCGAGGGCAGAGGGCCATGCGGGAGACACCCGGCCCCGCACCCGCAGCAACGGGCAAGTTCGCTTCGAAACCTTGCTCGACACAATTCCGGTACCCGTGTTCTATAAAGACCTGCAGGGGCACTATATCGGGTGCAACAAGGCCTTCGAAGCCTTCTCGGCTGCAGCCGGGACGAGATCGCCGCTTTCGATCATCCAGAACATCTCGCACGAACATTTGGCGCCATCGACGAGGCTCTCTTCAAGGAGGGCAGCCCTCAGTTCTATGAAACAAAAATTGCGTGCCAGCGGACCGGCACGCGCGATGTCGTCTTCAACAAGGCCGTCTTCACGAACGATGTGGGCGAGCCGGCCGGCCTGATCGGTGCGATCGTCGACATAACTGGACGAAAGCAGGCGGAACAGAAGCTCAAGGAGGCGCTGGAATTCGCCGAAGGCGTGGTCGCCGCCATCCCCGACTGGACTCGGACGGCCGATACCTCCAGGTCTGGACGAAGAACCCGGACCTGCTTGCGCAGCAGAAGGCGGCGCTGCTCGGCAGGACCGTCGATGAGGTGCTGCCGCCGTATCGACCCGTTCGTCGGAAGTCCGAACGTGTTGCGCTACTCTTGCTGATCGCTTGCCAACCCGTATTTTTCGAAAAGATTAGCCTGCGTCCCGTCTGCAACAAGCCGGTCGAGGCTCGTTTGCATGCGATCGATCAGCTCGTCCGGAACCGAGGGATTGCACGCGATGGAGTAGATATCCTCCGCAAGGACGACGGTCGCCTCGATGGGTTCGCCCTCGCGCTTGAGCCTGTCGTAGTATTTTGACGAAATCGGCATCAGGTCGATACGACCCGTCATCAGTTTCTTGAGCGTCAGTTGCAGGTCCGCTGCGAGATCGATCCGCGGAAAGCCGTTTTCCTCAAGGATGGTTTGAGTGAAATCGTCGCGTTGCGTTCCGACTCGGAAGGCTTTCGCCTCGTCAATGGTCTTCGGATCGGCCTGCGAGCCGGCTTTGCGGATCAGTACGGTGCGGCTCGTCAGCAAGGGCTCGACCCATTTGAACCGGCCATGGCGCTCCTTGTTGTGAACGGTCGTGAAAACGCAATGCATCTCCTGGTTCTCGGCCAGGAAGATTGCTCGCGCCCAGGGCATCATCTCCATCGTATATTCAATGCCGGCGTGCTTCATCAGCAGCTCTATCTGCTCGACGGAAGAGCCCTTGTAAGTGTCGCCCTCGCGATAATTGAAGGGCGGGTAGGCCTCCGTAACCATCTTGATCTCGGCCGCTTCGGCGGTGATCGGAATGAGCGCCGCGAGCAGGAGGTAAAACGTTCTCATCATGCGTTCCTCGGCAAAGCACGTCGGAGGTCGGACTCGATAATTTCGATCGCCTGAGGACGCCCGAGGTAGTAGCCCTGCCCGTGGCCGACCCCCATCGACAGGAGGGCTCGCAATTGTTCCTCTGTCTCGATCCCCTCGGCGATGATGCGGCAATTCAGCTCGTTTGCGACCGTATTGATGCCCGTCACGAGCATCCGGACTCTCTTGCGGAGCGCCTCATCCTCGTCCGTCAGCGAGCGGGTGAAGGATTGGTCGATCTTGATGGTGTTGACGGGAAAATGCAGCAGATAGCTGAGCGACGAATAGCCGGTGCCGAAATCGTCGAGCGCGATCTTGAGCCCTGCTGCGCTCAGGGCCTCGAGCACCTGTCGCACTTCCGGGCTGTGATGCATCAGCACGGCTTCGGTGATTTCGATGACGATGCGCGAAGGGGTAATGCCCCACTTCATCAAGGTGGCCGAGGTGCTCGCCGGCAATTCTGCGGAGAATTGAAGGGGCGAGACATTGACCGCCAGATAGGAGTTCTCCAGCCCGGGCAACGAAGACAGGCGGGCGAGATGCGCCACCGCCTTGTCGAACACGCGCTTGCCGATCCGCTTGATCGTGCCGGTCTCCTCGGCGACACGAATGATATCGGCCGGCGGCAGCAGGCCGTGCTCGGGATGGTTGAGGCGCATCAGTGCTTCGAAGCCATCGATGCGACCGCATTCGAGATCGACGATCGGCTGAAGATGGACGTCGAACCAGTCTTCGCTGAGCCCCGTTTCGATATATCTCTCGATCTTGAGCCGCTCCTGCGCCATGCTTGCCATCAAGGGATCAAACAGTTTCGTGCCGTTCTTGCCGTTGTGTTTGCGGGCATACATTGCGAGGTCGGACTTCTGAAGGAGTTCGGCTGCCGTCCTTGCTTGCGCGGGATAGAGCGAGACACCGATGCTGGCGCTCAGCGAAAGCCGGTTACCGTCAACAAAAATGGGCTTCGCGCAAGCCGCAGCGATGCACTTCGAAATCTTAAGCGCGGCCTTCTTTGCCCTGGCCGCGGGGATCAGCACGACGAATTCGTCTCCGCCGAGTCGTCCGACCTTGTCTTCCGCGCGAAGCTGCGCGCGGATTCGGCCGGCGACCTGCCGCAGCACCTGGTCGCCGACGGCGTGGCCGAGATTGTCATTGATCGGCTTGAATCGGTCGAGATCGATAAGGAGGCAGGCGAGTTCTCCGCCGCTCTCGGCGGTTTGACGGATGGCGCTATCGAGCGCCGCCTCGAAGCCAGGACGGTTAAGCAGGCCCGTCAAATGGTCCGTGATCGCCTGGATATGGTTGCGCTCTTCCGCGCTTTTCAGTTCCGTGACGTCGGTCATGACGGCAAGCGAGAGCGTCTCGCCCGCTTCCAGCGCCTGCACCTCCTTGATCAGGACATCGATCGGGCGGCCGTCGGCACATCTGAACTTTACCGTGACGCTGGCAGCCTCCACGCCTTCCCTCTTGTGCCGCTTGCGGTTTTCATAGGTGCTCCGCGTCGTCTCCTCGAGAAAATCGGCAAAAGGCCGGCCAAGGACGCTCGCGCGATCATATCCGGTCGCGAGCAGCCAATAGTCGCTGACCGCCGTCAGGCGATCGTCGTCGTCGACCGAATAGAGTTTCGCCGGCGTGAGATTGTAGATCCGCGTCGTCCTTGCGTGGGCGCGCTTGAGGTCGTTCTCCTCCTGGGCGAGCCGCCCCTGCATTTCGTTGAAATTGGCGGCGAGCGTCCCCATCTCGTCTGCGGAGACCCAATCGACCAGATGGCGCGATCCGAGCCGCCGCGTCGCTTCAATGGCGTGGGTGAGCCGGAGCAGCGGCCGGGTGATCATCATGCGGTTGCCGAGAATCGCGGCCGCCGTGATGATCACGATTGAAAAGAGGAAAATGCCGATATAAACGGCGTCGTCGGACTCGATGTCAGATAGCAGTTCGCGCTGCCGAATGGTGATTTCCAGACTGCCGACCGTTTTGGCACCGTCGACCGATTGATAATGAATGGGCGTGGAAAGCAGCAATCCCGGCGGGTCTTGGCTGCGGCCATCGTCCGGGAGCTTGATCTTGAGGCCTCCGGAAATCTCGTGCACATGGACCGCCAGGACGGAACGATCGGTGAGAATCGTGCTCGCGATCTGCCGTACGCTTTCCTCGTCGAAATCCCAGAGCGGTTTCCCGAGCGCGAGCGAATTCGCCTTGAGCAAGGCCTGCCCGTGATCGACGACGTCGCGATAGGCTCGCTCGTTCGAAAGATAGAAGAAGAGCACGAAAAGCGGCGCGATCAGCAGCAGCAGCGCGCTGGCGACGATCAGTATGAAGCGGCTCTCTACCGAATGCGTATTCATCAACTCGCCCTGACACCGCCGAGCCGAAAGGGGCGCCAGGCCTGCCGACCTTCCCTCAGCTTCCGATCTTCGCCATTTCCCGCGCCCTGCGGGGCGGCGCCTTTCATGCGGGAACCGCTCGGTGATTGCCATCACGATCGGTGGAAAAAGCGAGAACCGGATGCGCAGTCTGTCACCGAAACATTAGCCTTCGGTAAATAATGCCCTAGTCCCGATAGCCCTATTGCGCCGCGATATCCACATTGCGCGGAAGTACGCGTTTTCCGCTTCGCTCCCGGTCGCAACCCATGCCAAACTCCGCTCCAGTTATGGACGAAGGCCTTGAAAGGATATGACATGGCAAAGGAGAAAGTCGCGATCGTAACGGCCGGCGGCAGCGGCATGGGCGCTGCCGCGGCGCGCAGGCTTGCAGCCAATGATTACCGGGTGGCGATCCTGTCCTCGTCCGGCAAAGGCGAAGCGCTGGCGAGCGAACTCGGCGGCGTCGGTGTCACGGGATCGAACCAGTCGAACGACGATCTGAAGCGGCTCGTCGACCTCGCCGTCTCGACCTGGGGCCGGATCGACGTGCTCGTCAACAGCGCCGGTCACGGCCCGCGCGCACCGATCGTGGAAATCAGCGACGATGATTGGCACAGGGGCCTGGATACCTATCTGATGAACGTCATCCGCTCCGTGCGGTTGGTGACGCCGATCATGCAAGGCCAGCGGTCGGGGGCAATCATCAATATCTCGACTGCCTGGGCCTTCGAGCCTTCGGAGATGTTCCCGACCTCGGCTGTCTTCCGCGCCGGCCTTGCCGCCTACACGAAAATCTATGCGGACACTTACGCGAAGGACAATATTCGCATCAACAACATCCTTCCGGGATGGATCGACAGCCTGCCGGCGACCGGCGCGCGCCGAGAGAGCGTGCCGATGAAGCGCTACGGAACGAGCGAGGAGATCGCCGCGACCGTCGCCTTCCTCG
>JAPSJG010000310.1 GCA_031178305.1 Sinorhizobium sp. | reverse complement strand
CCATCGAGATGGGTCAGCGACCTGCTGGCGACATAGAAGGGAACGCCGAAGGTATGGATGAGGCGGTCTACGGCCAGCGATCGTCCCGGCTCCAGCGGCACCTTGGCCGCGGCAACGGGTCCGAGACCGGCATCCTCGACCGGCGCCTCGCGGAAGAAGATGAAGGACCGGTTGTGCCAGAGAACCTCGTCGAGGCGCTCCGGGTTGGCGTCAAGCCAATCGCGGATGCTCGACATCGACACGCCCTCAGCGTCGATCTCGCCGCGATCGATGAGGAGCCGGCCGATCGCGGAAAAGCGGTGCCCCGTCTTTGCCGCATAAGTGATCCGGCAGCTCGAGCCGTCGGGATAGAGGAGCCTCGCAGCGCCTTGCACATGCGCAAAGAACACGTCGACCTTCGAGCGCGCATAGGCGATCTCGAGACCGCGGCCCGCGAGGAAGCCCTCATCGATTGCCCGCCGGTCCGGATATTCCTCGATCGAACCGTCGTGGAGCCTTCCGAAGGCGAAATAGGGATCCATGCCTTCCGGCCGGTTTTGGTCGTCGAGATCGATTAGGTCATCCGGACGCCGGTAGAAGGGGAAACGGAACTCGTCGTCCGGCGTCGCGCTCACGTCGACTTCCGGCTCGTAGAAAGCCGTAACAAAGCCGTTGCCACCTCCATCGGGGCGGATCCGGAGCGGTAGGAAGTGTTCCTCGAAGAAGACCCGTGCCTCGGCCGCGCCCGAGCAATCCATGCCTGCGGCCCCGAAGGCCGGCAGGAGATCATCTACTGAAATGCCGAGGGAACCGGTCCTGTACGGCTTCACCGTCGTCACATGGCGATGGCATCGGCGAAGTGCGGCGATGACCGGCGCGGGGTCGTCCTCCTGCCAGCCGGGCAAGTCCGCAAAGGTGACCGGCTCGAGATCAAAGGCCATCATTGCCTCTCGCGGTCAATTTTCCGATTCGGTGGCGATCAGCTTCCAGTTCGGATCGCGGGAGCGGATGTCACGCGCGAAAGTCCAGAGGTCATTGACTTCGGCCACGGTATCGGCGTCGCCGTCGATAAGCTTGCCCTGCTTGTCATAGGTGGCGGAAATGAGCTGACTGATGATCCGCACCGTCACGTTTGCTTCGCTGTCCTTCAATTCCGCATGCATGATGTCGGCCTTTTCGATGCCGACGAAGGTCGACTTGACCACCTCGCCCCTGGCCTCGCGCTCTGCGATGGCGGCCTCGAAGCCCTCATAGACCTCGCGCGAAAGCAGCCCTTTCAGGGTCTTGCGGTCGCCGTCGGCGAAGGCCATGACGATCATCTCATAAGCCATCTTGGCCCCATTGAGAAACTCCGCAGGCTCGAACTCGGGGTCGGTGTCGCTCAAGGTTCTAAGCTGAGCGTTGAGAGACGTGCCGGGTTTGGCAAAGGAATCGATCGCCGCATGACGGGACTCCTCTTCCGCGGTACTCTCGCGCCGCGGCAGTTGAACAACCTTGCCCTTGTCGCTCGTCTCCGTGCGCTGAGCGACATCACGCGGCGAATAGGGGTCGAAAGGCGGCCGCTCATTCCCCGTCCTGCGGCCAAGAACGCTGCGCAATTGCAGGAAGATGACCACGGCCGCGATCAGGAAAAAAAACGTGATGAAGTCGAAAGAGCCCATTTCCACCCGGAACCGCTGTTAGAATTTGCCTTACTGTTCCATATAGTCCGCAAGGATAAACCATTCAAATGGCGATGTCGCACCCATAAACCGTCGCGCTGCCAATTGCACTTCTATTCTTGTGAGCACCATCGATGCGTTCCCTGATCATACCCGTCGTCCTCCTCGGCCTGCCGCTTGCGGAAATTGCCGGCTTCGTCATAGTCGGCCGCGCACTCGGCATCCCGCTGACATTGCTGCTCGTGCTACTGAGCGCTGTTGCCGGTGTCGCGCTTCTGCGTATCAAGGGCGTCGGCGTGCTTCGTCGTGTGCAGGAAGCGGCACGCACGGGCATCGACCCGGGCCTAGACGTCATCGGCGGCGCGCTGACCTTCATCGCTGCGGTACTGCTCATCATTCCGGGCTTCCTCACAGACATCGTCGGCCTCCTGCTACTGCTGCCGCCAGCGAGGCGCCTTCTGGCGGAGGCCCTGCGTACACGATTGACGATCCTGACCACGGACACGGGTTTTTATTACCCGAGCCGCAGGAGGAACGAGCAGTCGCAAGGCCCCGTGATCGATCTCGATGAGGACGAATTCTCCCGGAACGAAAAGGACGAAAACGGTCCGCCCTCCAATCGCAATTCCCGCTGAAACTCGGCATTTGCTCTCGGCGCTGCCGTTCGCCCAGCGCCCGCCGAGTTTCGGGGATGGCTCATTCTTCAGCCAGTTCCCCACCCCGAGCCGATTGCGCCTATAATTGGGTAATCTCCCGAGGAACCAGTCCCGGCGGCGAGGGTTGTAAGCCCGGGGCCGAAATGCTAGATGGCCTCACCAATTCGAAGTCCGAGGAAACTCTTATGACGACTGATACCGCATCTACCGGCAACGGCGGCGCCCAGCAGACCCCGTCGCTCAACATCCTGGCCCAGTATGTCAAGGACCTCTCCTTCGAAAACCCGGGCGCACCGCGTTCGCTGCAGGCCCGCGATCGCGCTCCTTCGATCAACATCAATGTCAACGTCAACGCCAACCCGCTCGCTGAGAACGACTTCGACGTCGTGCTGTCGCTGAATGCCCAGGCGAAGGACGGCGACAAGATCCTGTTCAACGTCGAACTGGCCTATGGCGGCGTATTCCGTGTCAGCGGCTTCCCGCAGGAACACATGCTGCCGCTGCTCTTCATCGAATGCCCGCGGCTTCTGTTCCCCTTCGCCCGCCAGATCGTGGCCGATGCGACCCGCAATGGCGGTTTCCCCCCGCTGATGATCGACCCTATCGATTTCGCGCAGATGTTCGCGCAGCGCATGGCCGAAGAAAAGGTTCGCGCCCAGGTCGCCAACACCAACGACACGGCCAACTGACACCATCGTCGGCGGTCTCGAAAGCCCGGCTTCTCAGCCGGGTTTTTTGTTTGGATCAGATGCGCTCACTTGCATGGCGTCGCCTCTCCACGTCCTTCGTGTCGCCGCGTTTGTTCGACGCCAGGTGAATTCCACCTGGTCGAAAACTCTTACAGCGCCGCGCGTCTTATCAGACGCGCAAAGGTCGTTGTAGCAGTTTGAATTGCTGCATGTCTTTGTCCTTAAATCGAGGTCGATTTAAGGAGACACGCAATAGCTATACTTCGTCCAGATGGCCTTGGCGCCGATCTTGGAAACGAGCGCCGCATGGGCGGCAATCTCGGCTTCCGTCAGGCGGGGCGGCAGTGGCCGCTCCCTCTTGAATACCAGGATAGGGGCATCGTCGGCATCGACCTCGAGCCCGCCGATCTGGCTGGTGACGAGGCCGAGGGCGGCCTGGCGACCGCCGATCATCTCGATATAGACCTCGGCGAGCAGCTCGGAGTCGAGAAGCGCTCCGTGCCTCGTGCGGTGGGAATTGTCGATGCCATAACGGCGGCAAAGGGCATCGAGCGAATTGGGGCCCATCGGGTGCTTGCGCCGGGCGAGCGCCAATGTGTCGGTCACCCGGTCGCCGACGATCGGCGGCAATCCGAGCCGCTCGAACTCAGCATTGATGAAGCCCATGTCGAACGTGGCATTGTGCGCGACCCAGCGGGCATCGCCGAAGAATTCCAGGATTTCCTCGACGACATCGGCGAAGGACGGCCTGTCCTTCAGGAATTCGTCGGTGATGCCGTGAACGGCCAGCGCGTCCGGATGAACTTTACGGTCGCCCGGATTGATATAGATATGGATCGTCCGCCCCGTCGGAAACTGGTTCTCGAGCTCCACGCCGCCAATCTCGATGACCCGATCCTCGCGATTGTCGAGGCCGGTCGTTTCCGTATCGAAGATGATTTCACGCATGCGGGGGTTCCTGGGACATCGGCTCGATTGCGAATCAATGCGAAGCGGGATTTGTTTTAATGGGATTCGGTTCTCGGTTGAAGTGGGATGAGTAGCTGTCCAAATCCGCCGAAAGACCCCTCACTACAAGGGGGGAGCGGCTTGGCACCCGCAGCGATCTTCCCCGAGATTCACCGGCTTAGCGTCTGTGGCAAGGCGAGGGGATAGGGCGACGCGGGAGCGGCATCGAAAGCCCTCCCTCTTGTGGGGAGGGGTTGGGGAGGGGTTTCTTGTGGTACTAAAGGGGGCGCAATCAGAGGCAGGATTGCCCTACCCCGCCCGCAGCCGTTCGACGACGGCGCGCACCTGTTCGCGGGTGACGTCGAAACTGTCGCTCGTGTCGATGACATAATCCGCGCGGGCACGTTTGTTGCCGTCAGGGACCTGACGAGCGAGGATCATTGCGAATTTCTCTTCCGTCATGCCGGGCCGCCTCAGGACTCGCTCCCGCTGGATTTCGGGACCGCAGGTGACGACGACGACCCGGTCGACACGCGCCTCTGCCTTGGTCTCGAAAAGCAGCGGAATGTCGAGGAGCACGAAAGGCGCGCCGGCCGCCCGGTGCTTGGCGAGGAACTCCCGCTCGCGCTTACGCACGAGCGGATGGACAATCCGCTCCAACTCGCCGAGCCGGTCGGGTGCGGCGACAAGCTGCCGCGAAAGCTCCGCCCGGTCGATGACTCCATCCTTGACCACCCCCGGGAAGGCGGCTTCGACGGGAGCTACCGCTTCGCCGCGATAGAGGTCGTGCACGACCTCATCGGCATCGTTCACCGGCACGCCGAGTTCCCGAAACATCTTGGCCGTGGTCGACTTTCCCATGCCGATGGAGCCGGTGAGGCCAACGATGATCATCCGTGCGCATCCATATCGTTGATGATGATCTGCCGCAGCATCTCATCGACGACCGGCCGTCGCCCAAACCATTTTTCGAATCCGGGCACGGCCTGGTGCAACAACATGCCAAGTCCGTCGATGATACGGAAGCCCTGCTCCTCCGCTTGCCGCAAAAGCGGAGTCTTGAGCGG
>JAPSJG010000309.1 GCA_031178305.1 Sinorhizobium sp. | reverse complement strand
ATGCGGGCGGCTAACTGCCGGACAGAGTTCGCCCCCGCGCCCTCCCGCCGGCGACCTTAGAACACTTCACGCCTATGCTTGGTTCCATCCCGCGCTAAAAAATTTCCGGCCGTTCGAAGTGCCACTGCATGTCTCCTTGAATCGACTTCGATTTAAGGACAAAGACATGCAGCGATTCAAAAGTGCTACAGCGACCTTTGCCCGTCTGATAAGACGCGCGGCGCTGTAGCGAAACTCGCGACTGACGCTTCAGGCGAGGAAACGCTCGGGACGATAGGGTGCGATGTCGATCACGGTTTTCTCGCCGATCATGGCCTCCGCGAGTGCCCGGCCGGTCACCGGGCCGAGGGTCATGCCGTGATGGGCATGTCCGAAGGCGAACCATAGACCCTCGTGGCGCGGCGCCTTTCCGATGATCGGCATCATGTCCGGCGTGCAGGGGCGGGCACCCATCCAAGGCTCCTCGTCCCGCCGCTCAGCGAGCGGGAAGAAATCGCGGGCGACCCGCTCGGCCCGCGTCAATTGCACCGGCGTTTTCGGCGCGTCGCGGAGCGCGAATTCGGCGCCCGTTGTCAAGCGGATGCCGCGCAGCATCGGCGCAAGGAAATAGCCCTTCTCGGCGTCGAGCACCCAATTGTTGAGCTCGGCGCCGTCCTTGGTACCGTAATGCATGTGGTACCCGCGCTTCACCGCAAGCGGGAAATGGTAGCCGAGCTTGCGGGTGACCGTATCCGCCCAGGGACCGAGGGCGACGACGACCTCGCGCGCTTCCAGTGGCCCCTCCGGCGTGGCGATGCGCCAACCGGCGCCTTCGAGGATGTGCTCGAGGGTTGCCGCGTCGCCCGAGACGAGGCGGCCGCCGAGCGACTGGAAATGGGCGAGATAGGCCTTGTTCAGGCTGTGCGGATCGCGGATCGACCAGGGATCGGTCCAGCGCAGGCCGCCGGCGAGTTCCACCTGGATGGATGGTTCCATGGCCTTCAACTCGCTGGTCGAAAGCTTCTGATGGTTGACGCCGAATCCCGCGGAAAGCCGTTCGGCATCCTTGTAGGCGGCATCGCGTTCCTTCTCGGTGCGGAACACCTTCATCCAGCCATTCTTGCGAATGAGGTCGCCGGCGCCGGAGGCCGCGATCAGATCCTCATGTTCGGCGATCGAATGCTCGATGAGCGGGGCATAAAGATGGGCGATCCGCTGATGCTGGGAGAAGCCTGAATGCCACCAGTAGCGCGCCAGAAAGGGCACCAGGCTCGGCAGTGCGCGGAAATGATAGCTGGCATCGATGGTATTGTTCAGCGCGTAACGGAAGAGCGCGCCGAAATTGTGCGGAAAGCCGTATGGAAATACGCCCTCGCGCTGGATGAGGCCGGCGTTTCCATAGGAGGTCTCCTCGCCGGGGCCGCGCCGGTCGATGAGCACCACCGACTTTCCCCGCCGCGCCAGATGGATGGCGGCGGAAACGCCGACGATGCCGGCGCCTAGAACCACTACGTCAATTTTCATGGAAATGCCCCTGCCCCCAATTCAAAGTTTCGACGCCCCTGCTAGTTCGACTTGCTCATGATCTGCTCCAGCGATCGCGGAGTAGCCCGAAATCACGAAGCCAGATGCCTGATCGTCTCCCCGACCAGCAGCCATCGATTTGAAAGGAAGATGTGCTTGACGAGCAGTTCCACGGATTTCATCGGATTTTGCTGTTCCTGACGGTGAGTGTCGCATGAATAGCCAAGCGAACCGGTCAGGGCAAGGGAACAGAATTCTGGCGGAAGCGGTGAAGGGGCAAGCTAGGAACTCGCCCCTTCATCGACGGCGCTCCCGTTCAATGCACGAGGTATCAATACGTCGGTCCGTCCCGTCAGGACGCCCGCGACCGGCCGCTTGGGCGCCCTCACGTTCGGCGAATGAAGCCGGCAACGAGCGAAATGACCAGGAGCACGAGAAACAGGAAGAATAGAACCTGAGCTATACCAGCCGAAGCGCCGGCGATCCCGCCAAAGCCGAGTACACCGGCAATGATGGCGATGATAAGGAAGATGAGCGCATAATAGAGCATCTTCTATCTCCTTGGCTGCCTTTGTTGGGACTGGAACGCCCGGCGTCTCACCTTTGTTCCGAGGGCAATTCTTTTCCTCTGCAACTCGAATTTCTGTGCATCGCGCTTTGCAAGCTGCAAGCACAATGCGGTTCTCAACTTCGGAAAAAGGCCGGTCGCGCAGCAGGAACCTTCGAAACGGCTCGGCGTTGTGCGTCTGAGCAGACTCTTGGGGAATGAAATGGCAATCCCGATGCGGCATAT
Source organism: Sinorhizobium sp. (assembly GCA_031178305.1). Classification (GTDB taxonomy): domain Bacteria; phylum Pseudomonadota; class Alphaproteobacteria; order Rhizobiales; family Rhizobiaceae; genus Sinorhizobium. The sequence goes on along the minus strand of JAPSJG010000309.1, from coordinate 2,718 downwards.
CTGGAAGACGATAAACTCGATTCCCGGGCAAAGGACGGAATTGCGCAAATACAATCTGCATATCGGCAGAACGATACGTGACCTCGAGATGCATACCGAAGGAAAGCCAAACAAGGGCCTCCAGGATCTTCTTCAAAAACTCGAGCAGGCCGAGCGGGAGAAGCGTAACTAAGCCAAATGGACCTTTATTCGCAGCATCAGGCCAGTCTCGCAACGGTTATGCGCCATCTCCGCCGACGACGCGGAACAAAAGACGCCAGTCGGCGTTTGGGCGATGATAACACGCGCCGTGGGGGCGTATGGGAGATGAGAATGCGAGCCATTGTTGCGCTTGGGTCGCGTCATCCGAACATACATTCGGTCATGTCACCGGAGGAGTTGGCATCGACCGGTTGCTCCGCTCGGTTTTCCCGTTCCGCCCGCCAGCAAGTCTCTCAACAAGGCGCGCGCTAGTCAGCATCTCCTGAAAGTCAACCACCATTGGATAGGAACGCACCATGAAGAAGATACTGATCGTCGCAAGCCTGATCCTTCCCTTAGCAGCCTGCACGCAGACAGAACGGGGTGCAGCCATCGGCGCCACCTCAGGCGCAATCATCGGCGGGGCCGTTACAGGCGAGGTGGAAGGTGCCGCAGTCGGCGCAGCTGTCGGCGGCGTGGCGGGCGCCTTGATCGGCCGCGCCAACGAGCCCGGCTATTGCATCTATCGCGACCGCTTCGGCCGCCGCTACACGGCGCGTTGCTGATGGCGAGCGTGATTGGCGCAGCATGCTCCTGCGGTCGCCAGGACGGCTCCTTCCATGGGGGGAGCCGCCCGACCGGCCTCAGTCGCGTGACTGGGCCTTCTCGGCCTCGTCAAGCCGCCCCAGGAGATCGATTAAACGCTGCGGCACGGGCTCGTTTTCCACCGCTTGGTAAAGTGCCTTCAGCTTCGAAGCAATCTGGTTACTGGTATCGTCTTTCTCGAGGCGACGGTTGAGGGTGTCTCGCGCGCCGCCTCTCCTCGAGGAGTCATTCATCGTCAGTTTCCGGGAACCAAATGCTCGTGCTTTCAATCGCTTTCACGGCATGTGCTATCATCAGTTACTCAAATCTTTCCATAATTTCAAAAGACGTGCTCAAGACATTGGCGTATCCTACCGCACGTCACAGTCCGCAAGACCGTAACGGAACAATAGTTTAGGAAGGTCTAAATGTCACTTTCCACGAGGATTGCGCCCCATCTGCCCTATCTGCGACGCTACGCTCGCGCTGTCACCGGGTCGCAAGCGGCCGGCGATGCCTATGTCGCCGCCGTCCTGGAAGCACTGATCGAAGACATCACGCTCTTCCCGACGGCTTCGAACGACCGCCTCAGTCTCTACAAGCTGTTCTGCTCGCTGTTCGACAAGCTGAAGGTGGACCGGTCTCAACTGACTTCGCCCTTCGCCTGGGAACGGAAGGCGGCGGCCAACCTGTCGCTGATGGCGCCAGCGCCGCGGCAGGCGTTTCTGCTCGTTGCCGTCGAGGGCTTCTCGATAAGCGAGGCAGCGGAGATAATGGGCCTTGAACAGGGCGGTTTCTCCAGACTGCTTGCAGATGCATCGGCGGAGATTTCGCGCCAGGTGACGACCGACGTCATGATCATCGAGGACGAACCGCTGATCGCCATGGACATCGAAGATATGGTGACAAGCCTCGGCCATCGGGTGACCGGGATCGCCCGCACGCACAAGGAGGCGCTCGACCTCTATCGCGAGACGTCGCCGAAGATGGTCCTGGCGGACATCCAGCTTGCCGATGGCAGTTCCGGCGTCGACGCGGTCAACGAAATCCTTACCGAAGCGGCCGTCCCGGTTATCTTCATCACCGCCTTCCCGGAACGGCTCCTGACCGGCAACAAGCCGGAGCCTGCCTTTCTGGTCACGAAGCCGTTCAATCCGGAGATGGTGAAAGCGCTGATCAGCCAGGCGCTGTTCTTCGACGAACAGGCACACGCCGCCAGCCGCTGATCTTCTTTGTGCGGTGTTGGTGCGTGCAATGAGACGCCCGGCGCTACTAAGGTCGATCCGCCTCATCGTGATCTGTCGTCAAACATTACCCCGGCAACTGTGGCTCGTTCGACGGTTGGCGAATCTGTTCGAAGAAAGTCACTGCGATCAGCGCGAGCGGCATGGCAAGGATTGCTCCGACCGCTCCCCACATCCATGTCCAAAAGATTATCGCGATAAAGATGAGGAACGGGTTCATCTCGAAGCGCTGCCCGAGGATCGCCGGCACAAAGAAATTTTCCATCGCGAGGTGAACGATTGTGAAGGCGATCACCGGCGCCAAGGCAATGATCAGCGTGTCATGGATCATCAAGCCGCCGACCACCAGCGAGAGCGTCATGAATGTCGCGCCAAGATAGGGAATGTAGCTGGAGACGAAAGCGAAGAGCCCCCACAGGGGCGCCATCGGCAGCCCGCCAATCAAGGCAATCACCATCGTGAACGCACCGAGCGCCATGTAGATCAGGCTCGTGGTCGCGAAATATCGCGTTAGAGCCTCCTCGATCGCATTCATGATCCGAATTGCACCAAGACGCTCCGAGCGGCTCGGGAGGGCAAGGATCACGGTGCTGCGAAGATGGATGCGGCCGAGCAGAAACAGGACCAGTGCCGCAAGGAAAACCAGGGTTTGGATCAGGGCGGGCGTGAGGCTGGTAGCGACCGTGCCTAGAAACGGACCCGCATTCTC
>JAPSJG010000308.1 GCA_031178305.1 Sinorhizobium sp. | reverse complement strand
CCCTCATGGCCGAGGATCGCCGGAAACAGCCCCTCCGGGTCGGCGCCGGAGAGCGTGAAATCATCGGTGTGGCAGATGCCGGTCGCCTTCACCTCGACGAGCACCTCGCCGGCCCGTGGCCCTTCCAGGTCGACTTCGGTCACGACAAGGGGTTTTCCGGCCTCTACAGCCAGAGCAGCGCGTGTGCGCATGGATTGCCTCCGGTAATTCGTTATCTAGGGGTCGCCTTGTAGGGCCTTGTACCGAGATTACAGACGGACCAAGGCGCAAAGACAATTGCGACCTTAGTGTGTAAATCGCGACCTTTGGCTTTTCCGTTGGTCAGCCTATACTGACGCTCGTTCGAAGATGGAGGCGAGACGAATGAAAGCCGCCGGTCACGGGTTAGGTGCGGCGCTCGGTCTGCTGCTTTGGCTGGCGCAGGCGCCCGGCATCGCCGGCGCCGCGGACTTTTCGGATCCCGACTGGCCATGCATTCAACGAAAGGTCGAGACGCTCTCGGCAAGCCTGATCTGGCCGGCGCCGATAACCCGCGCTCAGCTCACCTCTGCCGGCAAAGATCTCGCCGCAGTGCTGTCCGTCCGCCGCGTCTCGTTGGAGGAGGCCGAACTCCATGTCCAAGACTTCGTCGAGAAGAGTGCGCTGGTGGACGGCCAGTTGCTCGGCAACATCTTCCTCGCCGTATTCGACAACATCGCTGATACCCGAAAGCGGCTGATCGCGGGGATTGCCCTTTATTCCCGCAAACAGATCGCGCTCTCATCCCGGATCGAGGGCAGCCGGACGGAAATGGTGAGACTTGAGGGAGAGAAGCATCCGGATTTCGACCGGATCGACAAGCTCGAAGAACAGATGGACTGGGACGAGCGCATCTACCGCGATCGCGAACAGGCGCTCACCTATGTCTGCGAAACGCCGGTCCTCTTGGAAAAGCGCGCCTATGCGATCGGCAAAATTCTGCTCAAGCATATGCCTGACAGGGACACGCAGTAAGAATTTTACGGTAGGCTGCGTGTGCGCTGCTGTCTCACAAGGTCAAAAGCACAGCATCTCGGCCTCGGCCTGGGCGCGCCTCAGTTCGGCGACCTTGGTGCGTGGCACGACCGCCGATTTGAACATGGCCATCTGTTCGCCGCCCGCCTGCTGAAGCGATAGCACTGTTTCCGCCTGGACATATTTGTCATAGGGCAGGATGGAGGCGATCACATCGATCGAACACGCGCATCGACTGAGCACCGCCCGGCTCTGCCCGTTGGCCGCCATGCAACCGAACACGTAGTCCGCCCGGGCCTCGGTCGGATAGTCGTTCAGGCGTTCAGATATGCTCTGGGCACCGGCCGGCGCGATAGCGGCGGCGAGCGCCAGTGCGGTGAAGGCGGCCCGAATCATGGCTCGCCCTCGGCTTTCAAAGTGATCGCATGGGAATAGCCGATCTCTGACGCGCCGGCGGCAGCAGGGACGGTGGCGACCAGCGAATAGTACCAGCCGGGGATCTCTTCCGACACGGTGACGGTGAGCGCCAGTTCGGAAAACCGCCCCATCCGCTCGCGTGCTTTGTCTTTCAGGAAGGGCCGGATCGTCACCTCCCGCGCGGCGACATCGCGGTTTCGGTACTGGCGTTTCACCGGCACGAGCTGCGCGTCCTTGAGCAGCGCCTCCTTGATACGGTTGCGCATGTAAAAGGGGCTGCCGCCCGATTGAGCGGCAATATCTGCAAGCACGCTTTCCAGGAAATACATGATGACGGGATTGCCGACCGAGGCCGGATACTCACCAAGGCCGCGGGACCGCGTCCCCTGATAGAGCGTCATGGTGACTCTATCGTCGGCCTTGACCTTCAGGCCGATGCTGTAACTGCCATCCCTCTGCCTGTCGGCGGCCCCGGAAACGAGCCTGTGGTAGACGAGTGTGTTTTGGCCGATTTCGCTGTCGGCCGCGACCGCCTCGAGCCCCTTCAGCGCCGTCGAGCGAAAGAGAAGCTCATAAGCTCCGGCTGCCGCCACCGGTCCCTGGCCGCTTCCAAGCAGAAACAGAGCGGCCAAAAGAAGAATACGCATCTCGGACCTCCCCTTCCGAGGCCCGTTTCGGGCTCCCGTCCTGACCCTAGCAGGGGCTGCGGCAATGTCACCGGAGACCTTTGTCTGTGTTTGCCTCACGCCACACGCGCGCGGGTCTTCCAGTCGATGAGCGCCCGCAGCCGCACCGGTTGCACCGGCTTGGCAAGCACGGCGAACGACATCTCGTCGCCGAGCCGCACGAAATCCCGTTGCCGGTTGGCCGAAATGATAACGGCGGGGATTTCCACTCCCGCCAGAGCGCGCAGCGTACGGATCGTTTCTATACCATTGTCGCCGCCGTCCAGCTGATAATCGGCCAGCAGAATGTCGGGCGCCGTGCCTATTTCCTGCATGAGTGCCGTCGCCTCGGCGGTCGAGCTTGCCGCCAGAACGCTTGCTCCCCAGCTCTCGAGAACCTGAGTCATCGCATCGAGCTCGTCGGCATCGTTCTCGACAAGCATGACGATGAGATCGAGACCGCCATCGGCAATCGGTTCCATTGTCGGATTTTCGCAGGCGCTGGCACGGCCGGGAACGGCCAGCGGCACTTCGATCGAAAACACTGAGCCAAGACCGGGCTCCGATATCAGACGGACGGGATGATCGAGGTGCCGGCAGGCGCGCTCGACGATGGACAGACCAAGCCCCATGCCGGTGCTTTTTCCCGCACCGCCTGCCCGGGTGAACTCGTTGAAGATCCGCGTCTTGTCCTCCTCCGAAATCCCGATACCCGTATCCCAGACTTCGATCCGCACCCGATTGCGGCGCAGCCGGCAGCCCACCAGAACCCGGCCGCGTTCCGTATACTGAATGGCGTTCACCACCAGGTTTTGAATGCAGCGCATCAGGTAGCGCTGATCGCTGGTCACCCAGCGTGTCGAGGGGACGATACGCAGATCTATCCCTTTTTCCGTCGCCAGGGGTGCCAGATCCTCGGCTACTCCCTGAAGCAGGCTTCCAAGATCGAAAGAGGTGATGTTGAACTCCGCCCCTGAACTGTCGAGGCGGGAAATGTCGAGAAGCGCCTGCAGGAGCGATTCAATCGAGGTGAAGGAACGGTTGAGCCGACTGACCACCTCGTTTGCCCCCGGCTCGCCCACCCGCTCCGTCAACATTGAGAGATAGAGCTTCGCGGCGTTGATCGGCTGAAGAAGGTCGTGGCTGGCCGCAGCCAGGAAACGGGTCTTGGAGGTGTGCGCGGCCTCGGCCGCTTCCTTGGCCTGCCGAAGCGCGGCCTCGGTCTTTCGCTGCTCATCGGCGTGTATCTGCAGGAGGCGATTCGCCTCCGTCAGTTCGGCGGTCCGCTCCTGTACCCGTTGTTCCAGCAGCGCCGCCGCTTGAGTCTCCGCCGTCACGTCCATAACCGATACGATGAATCCGTCATCAGGCAAGGAGCGGATGCGGATGTCGAGGCTCATCCCGTCGCGCCGCCTGAAGCGTTCCTGCACCGTCTCATTCCGGCGAATTGCCCTGAACCAGCCGGCGAAATCGGACCGGCGATCCTTGCGGTCGAGAATCTCGTGACGCTCAACGTGTTCGACAATGCGCTGGAAGCGCGTGCCTTTCTTCAGAAGCGGAAGCGGCACGCCGAGAAGCTCGCCGAATCGCTCGTTGTGAATCAATAATTCGCTGCGGGAGGAAAACGTGCAGATGCCGAGCGACATGTGGTCGAAAGCGGCCTGCAGAAAATGCGCCTGCTGGTCGATCAGGCGGTTCTTCTCGCGCCGGTTTTCCCGCACGATGTTGGTCACTTCGGTCTGCAGCACGGCTATGTTGCCGGAACTGGTCAGCCGGCAGGAAAACTGGAACCAGCGGTCGTTCCTGAGCACCATTATGAAGGATGAAAAGCGCCGCCCCGGCCTCCCCGGCATCAGCAGTTGAGTGCGGCCGATCACGCCGTTCTCGTCAGGGTTCAGATATTTGCTGGTGTTGACGGCAGCGAGATAGTCGTCGAACTCCAGTCCCGGCTTGATCAGCGGCTCGATATCAGGAAGCAGCTCACGGAACTGGGCGTTGCAGACTTGCAGGCGGTCCTCGGAGAAAAGCGCGAAGCCGCCTTCCATGGCCACCATGGCATCTGCAAGGTTTCTCTGGATGCGCTCCTGCGTCTGGTAGGCAATCTCGAGCTCGCTCGACGCCCGCCCGAGCGTGTCGAGGGCCCTTTCCAGATCCTTGGTCTTTTCCCAGACCTTCCCCTGCAGGGCGATGGCCGATTCGAAAAGCGAATAGGCCGAGCCGCCGACTTCGTGAGCGCGCTCGGCCCGGTTGATCAGGGCCTCGATGATCTTGGCCTGCTTGGCAATCTGAATTTCGTGGGGCTCGTTCGGGTCGATCACAGAGGAGCCCCTCCTTTTGGCCGGAAAAACGCGACGCCGACAAAGGTCTGGTTCACATGGACGCCAAGGTGCTGCTCGCCATAAGTGCTGAAGCCGACGACCCGACGCCGGCGAAACTGCTCGGACGCCTGCCCGTCCAAGCCCTTGCGGGCGATCTCAAGCTTGCGCAGATAGCAGTCGAACCCAAGGATGAAATCGGGCGCTTCGCCGCCGTCGTCGGTGATGGCGAGGCCTGTATCGAGCGTGCGGATGATTTCCTTGCCGCGACCGAGCCGCAGAAGCAGGCCGTCATCGATCGCGGAATGAAAGGTGAGGCCATGTTCGCCATGAATCTGCTGAATCGCCCGCACATGATAGAGATTGCCATTGCGTACCAGCACGGGGTTCTCGGCGAAAATCGTCGGCGACAACTCAGCAACCGGCACCTTGACAAGACGGGCGTATTCCTGTGCCGCCGGTGAGCCATTGATTTCCAGAACCAGCCGCTCCTCCGGGATCGCCCGGGTCACCACCATGCGTTTGTCGGTGGGCTGGAAGTGGTCGAAGCCGAGGCCGGCGAAGGCCAGATCTGTTTCTAGCAGAAGAAGAAGCGCGGCATTGCTGTGGAATTCCCCATTGCGCAGCA
>JAPSJG010000307.1 GCA_031178305.1 Sinorhizobium sp. | reverse complement strand
GGTGGCCTTGGCCCGCGGCAGACCCCGGAGGAGTACGACCGCCTTGGTCCCAGCTCGTTCCACCTGGCTGCAAAATGCTCTAGACCAGATCCATTGCCGACTGCGTGAGGTCCCGAAACGTCGGCACTCCGATCAACTCTAACCGGCCGAAATCATCGCATGGCGAAACAGAACACCGTCTTCAAGGATGCCTTCAACCGCTGCCTCACATTGCTTACGGACAGCTCAGCGCTGCCGTCGGAACCGGAGCTCGGCCAGGCACTCGGCGTGAGCCGCACCACGGTTCGCGCGATCCTTGCGCGATGCGAGGAACTCGATCTCATCAACTGGGACAAGCGGCGCAAGACGGTGCTCAGACGTCCCGAACCGTCCGACTACTTCCCGACCGCGGAGACCGATTCGCTCGCCGAACGGATCGAGCGCAGCTTCATGCGGCGGATCCTGGCGGGCGGTGCCGAGCCCGGCATGCAGATCAACGAGCTCGAACTGGCACGCGAGATCGGAACCGGCACCACCAGCGTGCGCGAATTCCTGATCCGCTTCAGCCGCTTCGGGCTGATCGAGAAACGGCCGAACAGCCATTGGGTGCTGAAGGGATTTACCCGCGACTTCGCGCTCGAACTGACGGAAGTCAGGGAGATGTTCGAACTACGCTCCGCCGCCCGTTTCGTCACGCTTCCCGAGGACGATCCCGCTTGGGAGGAGCTGAAAAAGATCGAAGCGGTGCACCGGGAAATGCTCGCGGACGTGGACAACCGCTACATCGAGTTCTCGGAGCTCGACGAGCTCTTCCACCTGCTGGTGCACAAATCGTCGAGCAACCGCTTCATCGTCGATTTCTACGATGTGATCGCGATTGTCTTCCACTATCATTATCAGTGGAACAAGGCGAATGCGCGCCAGCGCAATGCCCGCGCATTGGAAGAGCATCTCGACTACATCGCCGCGCTTCAATCGCGCGACCCGAAGCAGGTGGAGCAGGCCTGCCGGCGGCATTTGCAGTCCGCACGCGAGACGCTATTGCAGTCTATCCCGTGATCAGTAGCCGGATTCCGTTCGCGCCGGCTCGGTCTCTCCAAGGAATTCCCGGCGCAGCCGCTCGCTCGCGCTGACGAGCAGCGTCACATCGGTGCCGATCGCCATGAAGTCGGCGCCGAGCTCGCGATAGTCTCGCGCCTGGGCGGGATCAAGGGTCAGGATGCCGCGCGCCTTGCCGGCGCTCCTGATTCGCGCAAAGGCATCGACGATCGCGTCGCGGACCTCCGGGTGGCCGGGATTTCCGAGATGCCCCATGTCGGCGGCGAGATCCGCCGGTCCGACGAACAGCCCGTCGACGCCGTCGAGCGCGGCGATCTCGTCGATGGCTTTGAGACCCGCGCGGCTTTCGATCTGCAGCAGCAGGCAGATCTCCTCGTTGGCGTTCTCCAGATAATCGGTAATCCGCCCGAAATTCGTGGCCCGCCCGAGCGCCGCACCGACGCCGCGGACGCCCTGCGGCGGATAACGTACCGCGCGAACGAGCTGCCGCGCCTGCTCGACACTGTCGACCATGGGGATGAGCAGCGTCTGGACGCCGGTGTCGAGCACCTGCTTGATGAGCGCGGTATCGCCGACGGGCAGGCGGACCAGCGGGTGGCTGCCGCGCCCTGCTATGGCTTCGAATTGCGCCGCGAGCAGCGGCAGGTCGTTCGGCGCATGCTCGCCGTCGATCAGCAGCCAGTCATAACCGCTGCCGGCCACGATTTCAGCGGCATAGGGACTGGCAAGCGCCACCCACAGGCCAAGCTGGAAGCGGTTCTCGCGTAGCGCCGCTTTGAAGGGATTCCTCGGGGCCGGCATGGGCACACTCCTCTGTCGTCCAACCAAGCGGGATTTCGGAAGACCCTGTTTGCCACGGCCTTCTCCTCGCTTGCGGAGAGAAGGGAACTCGCGGCGCCCTACCAGTCCCCGCTCCCCGCGTGCGGGGAGAGGGCTAGGGTGAGGGGCACATCCCGCTACAATGAGAATTCCTTATCGGCAAAAGAAAAAACCGGCCAGAACTTTCCGGCCGATTCAGATGATCTCAGTCCTCACGCGATGCCGCCGAGGCAGACATATTTGATCTCTGTAAATTCCTCGATGCCGTATTTCGAGCCCTCGCGGCCGAGGCCGGAGAGTTTCACGCCGCCGAAAGGTGCCTCCGCCGTCGAGATGAGGCCGGTATTGACGCCGACCATGCCGTATTCGAGCGCCTCGGCGACACGGAAGACGCGCGCCAGATCCTTGGCGTAGAAATAGGAGGCGAGGCCGAACTCGGTGTCGTTCGCCTGATTGATGACGTCCGCCTCGTCCTTGAAGCGGAAGAGCGGCGCGACCGGGCCGAAAGTTTCTTCTCGCGCGATCGCCATCGCCTGGTTGACATCCGCCAACACGGTCGCCTCGTAGAAGGTGCCGCCGAGCGCGTGTCGCTTGCCGCCCTGGATGACGCGGGCGCCATTCGAAAGCGCGTCGGCGACGTGCTCCTCGACCTTCTCCAGCGCCGACCGGTCGATCAGCGGTCCGAGGACAACGCCCTCTTCCATGCCGTTGCCGGTCTTGAGCTTGGCTACGGCTGCAGCAAGCTTCCCCGAGAAGGCCTCGTAGACGCGATCCTGGACATAGATGCGGTTGGCACAGACGCAGGTCTGGCCGTTGTTGCGGAACTTGGCGATGAGCGCGCCTTCGACCGCCGCATCGAGATCGGCGTCGTCGAAGACGATGAACGGAGCATTGCCGCCGAGTTCGAGGCCGAGCTTTTTGATCGTCGTGGCGCTCTGCCGATAGAGCTCGGCGCCAACTTCCGTCGAGCCGGTGAAGGTCAGCTTGCGCACGGTCGGATTGGAGGTCATCTCGGCGCCGATCTCGCGCGCCGAACCGGTAATCACGCTGAAGAGTCCTTTCGGCATGCCGGCGCGCTCGGCAAGCACGGCAATGGCAATCGCCGAAAACGGGGTCTGCGCGGCCGGCTTCAGCACCATGGCGCAGCCGGCGGCAAAGGCGGGGCCGGCCTTGCGGGTGATCATCGCATTCGGGAAGTTCCAGGGCGTGATCGCGGCGACGACGCCGATCGGCTGCTTCATCACCAGGATGCGCTTGTCCTTCTGGTGGCCGGGCACGAGATCACCATAGACGCGGCGCGCCTCTTCGGCGAACCACTCAATGAAGCTCGCGCCATAGACGATCTCGCCAGTCGCCTCGGCGTGCGGCTTGCCCTGTTCTACCGTCAGGATTTGGCCGAGATCGTCCTTGTTTTCGATCATCAGCTCGAACCAGCGGCGGAGAGTCGTCGATCGCTCCTTGGCGGTCCTCGCCGCCCATTCTTTCTGCACCCGCGCCGCGGTTTCGATCGCAGCACGGGTCTCGGCGGCGCCGAGCTTCGGCACGCGGCCGACGATCTCGCCGGTCGCCGGATTGTTCACCTCGATCGCATTGTTCGGGTCGGCTTCGATCCAGTTCTCCCCCACGAGAGCGGCCTGGCGAAACAGCGACGGGTCTTTCAGATTCATGGCGCGTCCTTCCTCGGAAAAATCTACAGAACTTATACAACTTTTTTTGCCAGTTCGACAATTACCTGGAATGCCATTTCTGCATCTTCCTGCTCCATGCTGAATTGCCCGGCCTGGAAACGGATGGCGATGCGTCCATCCACGCGTGTTTGCGTCAAATATATACGGCCGTCTCATTGATTGTTCAGGAGTACAAGGCTGTGGGCATCCGAGCCGGGTCTACTGCATGTCTCTTTAACGCGAGATCGTTTTTAGAACAAAGACATGCGGCAATTCGAAGTGCTACAGCGCCTTTGCGCGTCTGATAAGACGCGCGGCGCTGTAGCGAATTATCGCGGAACAAGGGCGGCAGGATCGTCTCCGCCTCCAACTCCTCTCCACGCTGTGAATTCCATCGCTGCCGTCACTTCTGTAGCGTCACTGCGAATCCGTCTCCAGGTTGGATCGCCGAGACCTCCCAGGCGGATTTGCTCGCAAGATAAGGATTTTCATTCGTGACTGAAATCAACCACCGAAGAGCAGACCACCCGATTCATTCCATTTTTCTGGAGCGATGGTCTCCGCGCGCGTTTACCGGCGAGGAAATCAGCGAAACGGATCTGCTGGCGCTATTCGAGGCGGCGCGCTGGGCGCCTTCCGCCAGCAACCTGCAGCCCTGGCGCTTCGTCTATGGCCGCCGCGGCACCGAACACTTTGAGCGCCTGCTCGACACCCTCGACGAGGGCAACCAGCGATGGGCGAAAAATGCCTCGGCGCTTGTGGTCATTCTTTCGAGGACGCACAGGCCCACCTCGACCGGCGAGGCCCGGCCCTCCTATACCCACGCATTCGACACCGGCGCCGCCTGGTTCGCCTTAGCCCTGCAGGCACAGCTCGCTGGATGGCATGCGCATGGCATGGGCGGGATCGACCGCGAGAGGGCGATGCGGGTACTCAAGGTGCCGGAACACTACCGGGTCGAGGCGGCCGTCGCGATCGGCAAGCTCGCCGACCCCTCCACGCTGCCGGACGATCTGCGCGAGCGCGAGAAGCCGAGCCAGCGCAAGGCGATCGGCGAGTTCGCCTTCGAAGGCCGGTTCAACGGCGACTGAGCCCGGAAATGAAAAATCCCGGCGCGTCGTATGGCGCCGGGAGGTATGAAGGCGGCTCGAAAGCCGCGTCAGATGTCGAGGTTGGCGACGCTGAGCGCGTTTTCCTGGATGAAGTCCCGACGCGGCTCGACCTCGTCGCCCATCAGGCGCGAGAACAGGCCGTCCGCATCGGTGGCATCGGAAACCTTGACCTGCAACAGCGATCGGACGTTCGGATCGAGCGTCGTTTCCCACAATTGCTCGGCGTTCATCTCGCCGAGACCCTTGTAGCGCTGCATGGTCAAGCCCTTGCGGCCGGCGGCGAAGATCGCGTCCAAAAGAGCGCGCGGGCCGCTGATCTCCTGCGTACCGTCGCGGCGGCGCAGCACCGGCGGCGCCGAATAGACTTCCTTCAGTTTCGCCGTCAGCTGGTC
>JAPSJG010000016.1 GCA_031178305.1 Sinorhizobium sp. | reverse complement strand
GCTCTCCCGCCCCGAGCCGGCGGTCCGGGCGGCCGCCGAGGGCCTTCCCGATCTTGCCGACATCAAGGGCCAGGAAAGCGCCAAGCGGGCGCTGGAGGTCGCGGCGGCGGGCAATCACAATCTGCTAACGTTGTGCTACATTAATCACGGTCGCTCGTTTCTTGAAAGGCGTTCCAAAACGGCTAGAGTCGATGCGAGTTCAGCCTTCAAGCGTTGAATGTCAAAATCTACTACAAGAAGCTCCCGTCCCGCGAGGGTAAGAAATGCATCTAGGACCGCGTCAGAGTGGCGCGCCAATTGCGCCAAGTGCGGACCGCTCGGACCGTGCTCACCGGCCAGCCAGTTGGTAACGGTGCGCTCTCCGGCTCCGGTCCAGCGGATGACGGTTTTCACGGCCTGATGCGTTGCGCCCAAGTCGCTGCGCAGCGCCGAGGCAACGCACTTGGCATAGGTCGCACTGGCTGATTCTGCGCCAACGTTAGCTACGGAACTTATGCCTGTTTTCAGCAACATCTTTCCGCCTCCCATCGGTATATTGAACAAGGCGAGGAACGTGGCTGGGATTCTCTGGCTTTTACCGGCCTGTACCCGCAAACAGAGTCCAATTCATGGCTGGATGAGGTGGGACCTTCGAATGGCGACATACCTTCACTCAGCGGACCTGAGGTCGGACGCCTCCGGGCCGCGCAGTACGTGCGCATGTCTACCGAGCACCAGAAATACTCGACCGAAAACCAGTCGGACGCGATCTGCAGCTTTGCCGCCCAGCACGGCTTCACCATCGTACGCACCTATACCGACGCTGGGCGCAGCGGGCTGAACATCGAAGGGCGGTCCGGTCTTCGGCAGTTGATAGAGGACATCGAAGGGGGCCATGCGGATTTCGCGGTTGTGCTCGTCTACGACGTGAGCCGCTGGGGTCGCTTCCAGGACGCGGACGAAAGCGCCTTCTACGAATACCGATGCCGCCGCGCGGGTGTTCGCGTTGAATATTGCGCCGAGCAATTCGAGAATGACGGTAGCATCGGGTCGGATGTTCAGAAGGTCGTGAAGCGGCGAATGGCCGCCGAGTATAGCCGCGAGCTGTCTGTGAAGGTGTTCGCTGGGCAGTGCCGGCTAATCGAGATGGGGTATCGGCAAGGCGGTGCGCCTGGTTTCGGCCTGCGGCGGGAACTGCGCGACGAACAGGGTCGCCCTAAGGGCCTGCTTGGACCTGGCGAACGCAAAAGCATCCAGACGGACCGCGTGGTGCTAGTTCCGGGGCCCTCCGAGGAGGTCGCGATCGTGCGGTGGATATATCGGCGGTTTGTAGAGGACCGCTGCGACGAGCTTGAAATTGCCGCACAACTGAACGAGCGCGGCGTTTTGACCGATCTCGGGCGTTCCTGGACGCGGGGAACGGTACACCAGATACTCATCAACGAGAAATACATCGGCAACAATGTCTGGAATCGCATTTCGTTCAAGCTGAAGCAGCGGCGCGTCGCCAACGATCCGTCGATGTGGGTGCGCGCGAATGAGGCCTTTCAAAGTATTGTTGAGCCAGAGATATTCGATGCCGCCCGCGCGATTATCCAAGCCAGATCGCGTCACCTGTCGAACGACGAGATGCTGGAACTGCTGCGCGGGCTCTTCGAGCGTACCGGCCTCCTGTCTGGCCTTATTATCGACGAGGTCGAGGGTTGCCCGTCGAGCAGCGCGTACCAGCATCGCTTCGGCGGGCTGCTAAAGGCTTACGCCTTGGTCGGATTCTCGCCTGATCGCGACTACCGCTATATTGAGGTGAACCGGACGCTCCGCCGTCTGCATCCTGATATTGTCGCGGAGACTATCGACGGAATCGAACGGGCAGGCGGAAAGGTTGAGAAAGACCCGCTTACGGAAATCCTGACCATCAATAGCGAATTCACGGCGTCGCTAGCGGTTGTGCGCTGCTTTCAGACGGCAGCCGGCGCGCTGCGCTGGAAAGTGCGGCTCGATCGGGGCCTGCTGCCGGACATAACCGTTGCTGTGCGCATGGATCGCGAGAATCGCCGCGCCCGCGACTACCTGCTCCTGCCCGGATTCGACATGGACCAGCACGTGCTGCGGCTGGGCGAAGATAATGGCATCTGGCTTGATGCTTATCGTTTCGACACGCTGACGCCACTCTTTGAGCTGGCCGAGCGCATTGCGCTTGGGGAGGTCGCCTGATGTCCGAAGAAACACCCTCAAGGCAAATCGAGGTGATTCCAGTGAGTCGCGTGACGGTTCTGAACCCGCGCGTGCGAAACCGAAGAGCATTTCAAGACATCGTGGCCAGCATTGCCGAAGTGGGCCTGAAACGGCCGATTACGGTAACGCGGCGGGATGGACCAGACGGCCCGCGTTATGATCTCGTCTGCGGCCAGGGACGGCTAGAAGCGTTTCAGCAGCTAGGGCAGCGGGAAATCCCCGCCTTCGTCATCGACGCCAATCCGCAGGTTTGTCTGATCAAGAGCCTAGTCGAAAACTGCGCTAGACGGCTGCATCGTGCCATCGATCTTGTGCACGATATCGGCGGGATGAAGGAGCGCGGTTACTCCGATACGGAAATCGCGCGAAAGACGGGCCTTTCTGCAGAGTATGTCAGGGGTGTTGCCCGGCTGCTGCAGCAGGGTGAGCAGCGACTTTTGCGGGCGGTCGAAGCCGGTCATGTTCCCGTCAGTGTGGCCGTCGAGATTGCCAATTCCGACGACGTCGGTGTGCAGGAGGCGCTTCAGCAGGCGTACGAGACGAATGTTCTGCGCGGGCGCAAGTTGTTGGTCGTCAAGCGTCTGGTCGAAAGCCGTCGCCGTCGCGGCAAGAGCCTCAGCAACGCCACGAAATCCAAGTCCCACCTGTCGTCGGATGCGCTGGTCAAGGCGTATCAAGAAGACACGGACCGCAAGCGTTTGCTGATCCGCAAGGCCGATGCGACGCGGAGCCGCTTGATCTTCATCACCCACGCCATGCGCGAGTTGCTACACGACGACGACTTTGCAGAATTGCTGAAAGCCGAGGGCCTGCACACGGTTCCAAAGAAGCTGGCGACGCGGATGGAGCGGCAGGAGCTGTTGCGATGAACCGGATGACGCCGCCCCAGCCTGTGGCAGTCGGCTTTGAGCGGGAAACTCAGACGATTGCGATTTCCGACATCACGCCGCTGCGTATGGTGACGGACGCTCTGAAGAAGACCCAGAAGTACGGGCAAATCCGCTCATCGGTCCAGCAAACCGGGCTGGTTGAACCGCCTGCCGTCGCCCGCGATCGCAGGGAGCCCGGAAAGTATCTGCTGGTAGACGGCCATTTGCGGATCGCCGCCTTGCAGGAGATGGGCATCACCGAAGTTGATTGTCTGATCGCCACCGACGATGAGGCTTACACGTACAACAAACGCGTCAATCGGCTTGCCATTGTCCAGGAGCACCAGATGATCCTAAACGCGATTGAGCGTGGTGTACCAGAAACCGTCATCGCCAAAGTCCTGAACGTCAACGTTTCGAACATTCGAAGCAAGCGGCGGCTTTTGGTTGGTATCTGTCCGGAAGCAGTGGAACTGCTGAAGGATAAACATGTGCCAATGAACACATTCAAGGAACTGCGAAAGATGAAGCCGCTGCGGCAGATCGAAGCGGCTCAACTCATGGTCGCCATGAACAAGTATTCGGTAACATACGCAAAGTCGCTCGTCGGCGCGACGCCGCCTTCGCAGCTTGTCGATTCCGCGAATCCGAAGAAGGTCGGCAGTCTTTCCGATGAGCAAATTGCGCTGATGGAACAGGAGTCGGAGAAGCTCGACCGCGAATTCCGACTGTTGGAGGAAACTTATGGCAATGACCACCTCGATCTCGTCATTGCCACTGGCTACATAAAGCGCCTAATCGACAACGTTCATGTAGTCCGCTATTTGGCGCAGCAGTTTCCCGAACTGCTTATGGAGTTCCAGAGGATTACCGCGGGGCACGAAGCTCCGCATTAGCACGGTAATAGTCAGTACGCAGGCGGATGCCACGTGCTGACATTATGCTACATTAATTCAGGTCGGTGCGCGAGCCGTATCAAGGTGACGGCTTCTACTTAACGGCATGGAACGATTGTCCGGAACTACTGTCGAGGACCTAAGGCAGGTCTTGTTCGAGGTCATAGAGAAAACGCGTATAGGTGCGTTCTCAGTACCCCGCCACGGGCAGCGCTCAGCGATAGTTTGACCTTGGAACGACGGGCACAAATTCGCGCGAACGAGCAGGCGAATCAGGAATGGCGTGATGAAGCAAAATAAACCGAGGCAAGATAGATGGCGGACCGAGATCGACAACTCGATAGCTGCCATAGCGGCCCGACGAGTAGTCAGAGATATCAGGATTGTTCACGAGGACCTACGGCGCGCGCTCGGAGAGAACGATCTACAGCGCACTCGGATCGCATGGATAGCAGCACTCACGCTTCTGCGATCAGTTGGACATGTTCTGGCAAAGGTGGACACTCGTCGTGCCGGCTGGCTGAAGGATGCGATCAACACGAAGCATCAGGCTGTAAAGCAGGACATGTTCCACAATCTCATCTTCCACGAATTCATCGAACGCGAGCGGAATGTCGTCATCAAGGAGTATAAAGCCTCGATCTTCGATTTCGTCGACGACACCGACAATGGAAAGAAATCGAAGATCGTGGTGACGAACATCCAGATCGGCACGGATGTTTACACCCCGTCAGAAGCCATTGCAGTCGCTCTGCGTTACTGGGAGCGATACCTGGATCACGTCGAAGAGATGGCACTGTCTTCGAGGAAGCGCAGTCGCCTCCACGAGAATCACCAAAGGTGAACTGCATTGCTCAAATTGAGCGCAGAAGTTGTCTTGAGGAAAAGGACGATTAACGCATTATATGATATCCAGCCCCCGATACTACCCGGGGGAATCGATGGTGTCTGAAGTGAGCAAAGCCAGGCTGACAATAGCGTATGACGGTGACGCCGTCCGAGACGGGAGCATGGAGGTTCGCGACCTTGCGCCCGCGTTGCTCGCCGTTGGCCAGTTGTTCGATGCCGCGAACCGTACCCTGAACGGCCCGGACGCTCCCAAGATGACGGTGAACGTCGTCGCCACCGCCCCTGGATCGTTCGAGATCGGGATCGACATCATCCAGTCTCTTTATGAACAGGCCAAGCTCCTACTGAACGGCGATGCGATTACAGCGGCGCTGAACCTGAAGGAACTTGTGCTCACGGGAGTAGCCGGCGGCGCGTCACTCGTGTGGCTGATTAAGAACTACAAAGGCAATAAACCCGACCGGGTGGAAAGGTTGAGTGAGGATACGATCCGGCTGACCTTTGACGGCCAGTCGACAGACGTGCCCCTCGAATTACTTCGACTCTATCAGGACCTCGCGGTTCGCAAGGCGCTCGAAGGAGTAATCACCGATCCTCTTCGGAAAGCGGGCATCGACCAGTTCAGGGTCATCGAGGCGAAGAAGGTCACCGAAGAAGTCGATAAAAGCGAAGCCTCGTACTTCGTATCGCCCGAGCCTGACGGCAAGGTCCTACTTGAGGACACCCGGAAAGCCGCATTCTCAATCGTTTCCCTGGCTTTCAAGGAAGACAACAAGTGGCGTCTACACGACGGCAACTCGCAGATCAGTGCGATTATCGAGGACAAGGACTTCCTGTATAAAGTCGACCATCAGCAGATATCGTTCACGAAGGGCGACGTCCTCGTTTGTCAGGTTCGGGTCACGCAGACTCAGACAGGCGGCGGACTAAAGACGGAGTACGCGGTCATCAAGGTTGAGGAACACATCCGCTCCCCGCAGCAGATGGACTTGCTGATCGAGGAACCGAAGGGCGACCAGTCCGCTTAGTCATACCATGCCTTCTGAAGCGAGTGAGCGCAGGAGGCGCACATGCCTTCGAAATCTGGATTGTAGTCATCGATATCCATGCCTGCGCCGCAGACGTCGCACTTATCTTGAAGCTGAAAATCGCAGATCACGCATTTCCCGAAGTCCGGAACGAAGGTGTCACGGATACAGGACGGGCAATACGCCAACGGAGGCCTGTCGCCGTCCTTGGCGGCAATGTAGGCGTCCGCCGCGGTGCTTTCTTTTAGGGCAGCCTCAAGAACGTCCTCCACGTCAGGCTCTGATCCGCATTCTCGGCATATCAGCTCCATGTGGAGATGTTCTGTTTGATCCGGCCACTGTTGGGCGATCAGATATGAGCCGCAGTCCTTGCTTGTGCATCGCAGGTGTGTCTTAGGAAACGGGACCTCGTCGGACTCCCATTCGATGTCCGCGAACGTTTCGACGCAGGCCTTCTGCATAGCGTCGAAAAAGTCCTTCGACTCCAACAGCGCCTTCCAGCATTCAGGGGAGAAATGGTCCTTGGGGTCGACGTCCAGGTACTCGCCCATCAATTTCTGAATGAGCGGCAACGTCCGACCGAGCTGTTCCTGAACGACAGCTGGGCGGACGGTCGAGTAGAAATGCTCGATGTCGTTTCGGTAGGCTTGGATCGCGTCAAGGGGGGCCCAGTCCGGATTAAAACCGAGATCGGCGAATCGCTCTTGTATCGCTTTCACATCGACCGTTTTGCCGGTCTTGACGATCACCGTGCCGTCCGACTTTCTCTTCGTATAGTAGATCAGGCTCCCGTCTTTGTTCGGAGAGTTCTCCCAGAGGACCGACTTCGCGAGGAGGAGAAGTCCGGCATATACGTTGCGAACTGCAGACACGAGACGTCGCTCGGAGCCGTTCCGGAAATCTTCCATTCCGACTTCGATGGAATCGATAGCGTTAGAAAGCAGTTTGTCCATTGTTCAATTCTCGTCTTCTATGCTAGGGCCGCGTCTGCCGATGGCCGGGTCCCACGCCGCTCGCCCAAATCCGGCCAGCGAGATCGAGCCAGCGAAATCCGAAATCTGTCGGATATGGCAAGCGATACGCGAGGTTCGCGATCAAACGCCTGTAGTTTGAGACCGCAGCGCGGAACTCCTCGGCGCTGCCAATCTCTCGATTGTTGAAAGCATGGATAGCATTCCGGCGAGACTGGATGTGGCCTATCAAGCCGAGGTCGTCAGCCGGGAATATCTCCTTCTTTGTCAGAAATTGCCTTATCTTTTCGAACATCAACTCGTCGGGCGGATGGTGCTGACCAGCGTTCGGACCTTTCTTCTGGACAGCTTGTAGCGCGATCAAATCGTCCGCCGAGTTGTTGTAGTCGGTGATGTAGACGCCGAGGAATAGCCTAAGCGAACTCTCGAGTATGCTCCCGAGGTTGGCCCATGCCAGAATCAGGTCACCATCGGGCAGGTTCACTGGCTCCGCCCACCGATGCAGGGTCCGCGCGAGCGAAGGCGTCCAGTCGAGCCTCGCGGACGCGAGAAGCGCAGCGCCGTCGGCGGGAGCCCACCCGTGTGCATCGCTCCAAAAATCGGCCAAGCCGGCTTGGATGGTGACGATGTCGGCGACATGACTCTCGTACATCGATAGCTTACCCTTCATGTTTGGAAAAACGATCTTCCACGGCTGTGGAAATGACATCTACCCGTCCAAGTATCCCTGTTCTTTGAACTTCGGGTCGCTCCGGTAGTAGCTCCGAAAGGTTATGTCCCTGTCGTCGTCAAAGAACACGGTATGGAGGCCGAACTCGCCTGTGTCGGCGAAGTGGATGCCGTAGCCAATCTCTGGACTGTATTCGACGAGGACCGGCCTGACGGAGACGACGCCATCGTCGTAATCACGGACGTCGTCACCACCGGGAACGTTTCGAACGGCGCGCATCAAGGCATGGTATCTTTCCATGGCGTCGAGCATCCGTTTTCGGAATGCCCGGTCCTTCCGTTTGCGGATCGCCTTGTCGAGCTGCTCAGCCTCTTTGTCGTCAAAGATTTTCCACGACAGGTTTTTACGGGCTGCGTTGATGATCAGAAATTGCGAGATATCGGAATACCGGTCAACGAGGTCGCTGATATCCATCGACGAACGGGCATCCTGATAGGCGACGAAGTGCCGCGTCCCGAACGGATCGAACTCCTGGAAGCTCGGGTACTTCATGCAGATCGCCTTGAAATCGGCATCTATCCGCTGCTTGCCGTCCTTCTTGAGGTCCGTCTCGTATTGCCGCATCTTGTCAAAAGCCCGGTACATCGCCTCGGTATCTTCGGCGATCATTTCGTTCGCAAGTTCGCGCCGCAGACATTCGAGGTAGCGCATCTCAGCTTCGTCGACGTTCCTGTTGAGTTCCTCGGCGACGAACCGCGTCGAGTCCGACTTTCCCTTCCAGACTGTCCGGCAAAAGAGCCAGCCGAGAGCAAAGCCCGACAGTCCAGTTAAAAATACTTCCATTATCGCCCCCGATGCTACCGTACGTTGACCCTACTCAAACGCCGTGCAAGATCAAGGCGATGAACGGAGGGGCGCATGATCAGGGACAATCTAAGCTGGGAGACGAATTCCACGCTAAGCTACCCTAGCGGCAAGGAAGGTCGCGTGTTGCGCTATGAGGAAGCCTGGCACACCGTCAGCTTGGTGCTTACCGATTACACAGCGACCTCAACGCTTGCCGTGTCGGATCGGGAGTTCACCTTTGGGGTCTTGGAGGGTGAAGATTGGAAGCCGCTGACCTCCGAGGCGCGCAAACGATACCTCGATCTGCGGATCAACGAGCTTCGGCCCGTCTCAGCCCCATATCTGTTCCGGCTATCGGGTACAGCGGACATCGGGCGAGAAGATACGATCAATGTCGTCCATGTAGCCAATGCACCGTTCCCGCGATCCTCGGGCAGCAGCGCGCCGGGTTTCAAAGCCAGGTTCGAAAAGGTGGAACTGACCATGGTCGGCGGCGATGCCGATCAGCGAGGTATGCTTCGCTTCGACAAACAGGACGATTTCGGTCCAGACCGATTGTCGCTAGAGTTCGTCATCCACAGAGACAAATTGCGCCAGCTTCTCGCGGATATCCGCGCCCGCGGCGAACCGCCGAAGCTGGAGATAAGCGCGAACATCCTCCTGTTCGTAGACGAGGTCCACAGCGGGTTGAAAGAATACTGGATGCCCGATGACTTGGTGTTGCCTGCCGACCCCGGCACGGCTGCGGCTTCTCTCGCAGGCGTGACGGTCAACTGGGGGCGGGTACCGACCGACAGCGACGATGGCGAGCGAACGGTAGAAATCGCCTACGACGAACCCAAAGTCGATCAGCGCGCCGAAACCAATCAGTTGCTCAAAGGAATCAAGGTCGCTGTCTGGGCACTGTTCGGTGTCGTTGCTGCGGCCGCCGTCCTTCATCTCCGGTAAGTGTACACGAGACGAAATTCGAGATGCGGACGCCGCGGTATACGACACGGGTCGCGGAGCTACCGATGGCGCACCCCTAAGCGCTCGATTGGGAAGGGTTTATACAAATTGCCGCAGCAGAGGTCGACGGCCCGAGCCTCCACCGGAGGAGACGTCACCGAGGGCAACTCGTGGATGCTTCGTCGCTCTGGCGACGGCATGGCCCCCGCCAGGTCTCCATGAAATGGCCGATGCTTAGAACGCAGTGATAAGCTATATTCGGTCCATATAGTTCACTTTTCTGTTGTCCTAATCTTCGCCGGTAGGCACGCTTTGGGTATTTCTCCGAGCGCCTACAATGGCCTACCAGTTCGCCCGCATCGAAATTTTTGCCCGGTCCGACAAGGCGGGGCGAACCACTGACTTCATTTTTAATGAGGTCACGCGGGTTCCCTCGGCATCGGTGCATGTCCAATCCCCGAAGCCCCCGGAAGTCGTGTACGGCCTCGACGTGGATGCGTTGCGCACGCTGCACGACGAACGGGCGGCGGCGGCGAAGACACCGCGGACCGACAAGAACGGCAAGACGACGTTCAAGGCGATCCGCAAGGATCAGAACACCCTGGCAGCCGTCGTCTTCAGCCACCCCGCGACTATGGAGGAATACCGCGCCAGCCCCGACGTCCGCCGCGACGTCGGGGTATGGGAGCGCTCCTCGATCGATTGGCTTCGAGAGCAGTACGGCGACCAACTCGTGTGCGTTGTCCGGCACACAGACGAAAGCCACCCGCATCTCCATGCGTATGTACTTCCCGATGACACGGAAATGCGGGCTGGGAGGCTGCATCCGGGCTATGTCGAGAAGAACGCCGTCGTTGCCGCCGGGATGCTTCCAGGTGAGGATAAGAAGGCGCTGGATAAGCGGGCCAACCGTGGCTACGTGGCGGGCCTACGGGCATGGCTGGACGATTACCACGAGCGAGTGGCCGTTCCTGCCGGCTTGACCCGCCTCGGTGCCGGGAAGCGCCGCCTGACACGCGCGCAGTGGCACCAGGAGAAAGCGCAGGCCGCTGCACTCAAGCAGGCCGTGGAGCGGGCTGCCGTCGTAGAAGCGAAAGGCCGCGCCTACATCGAGCGCACGAAACGGAACGCTGCGGCGATCAAGGCGGACGCCGCGAAGGTTAAGGCTTCGTCGGATCGCCTGAAAGGCGTCGGCGGGGCCGTCCGCGCTGTGCTCGACGGCGCGCGGGAGTCCTCTCTGCGTGAGAGTGTTCGGCAGCAATATGCTGCTGAGATCGCCGCGACGAAGACTGCCGCAGAGAAAGCCAGAGCTGAAGCCGATAGCGAGCGCAACTCACGCCGTGAGTTCGAGAAAAAGGCTTCGGACGCGAACTATGCGTTCCGCCAGCAGCGGCAACGCCTGATCGCCGCGCAACGAGAAATCCAGACATTGTCGCGGGCGCTCGCCGCCGCGCTGGATGAACCTGCACCAACGCCGGGAGGGATGACGCCATGAACGACGTCGGCGAAGAGATTTTTTGGCAGAATGCCCGTGCGGTCCTGCGCGATACCGGAATGGCCCACCTCGATCCTGCATGTGGGGCGGCGGTGGACGTCGTGCGCTGGTGCATGCTGGTCCGCGGGCGACCGACACACCATCGGCAGGTATTCCTCGAAAAGGAGTGTCCGGCGCTCCTGGCATACCTCGAAAAGCTGGCATCCAGCGGCGATGCGACGGGGTGGCGGACGCTGGAAGAGCGTATTCGGTTCCGCCTGGAAATTCTCCGCGAGACGGACATGCAGCCGTGTGCGAAGCCGTGGCTCGCGGCAATCTGGCACACGTTGCCGGAACTGGCCGCCATCGGCCAGACGATCCTTGACGGCGCGGACGAACTCAAGAGCGTGGCGGATTTCGAAGTCGCGCCCGCGCCGACCGATACCGACACCAAGGCCGGTGACGGCGGCGACGACAAGGGCAACGCGGGCAAGGCCGGATCGGCGGGGACGGCGGCCAAGCCGCGTCCGTCGCGGCTGGCCTTGCCTGCCGTCGCTGTGGTGCTGACTGAGGCCGAGATGAAGACGCTCGATCTCGGCGATGACGCCAGCGAAGCCGACGAGAAGAACAAGGTCACGCTCGTCGGCCCTGATGGGACGGACGGCCCCACAAGGCCAGGAGGCCCGAAATGATCGACCTGCTCGCCGAACCGCCATCAACCGATATCGCATGGCAGATGGTCAATGCCGTGCTTCCTAGCGAAGCGACGACGATGTACGGCCGCGTCCTTCAGGTGTTCACGTCGGCACTCGCATTCCTCGGCGCTCTCGTCGTCGCCTACCAAACCGTACAGGCGATAGTGGCTTCAGCCCGCACCGGGGAGGCTCTTGGCGGGCGTTGGCACCATATCTGGACGCCCCTGCGGGTTGTCTTGGCAATAGGGCTTCTGGTTCCCCTGTCTTCGACGGGGTTTTCCAGCGTTCATTACCTTCTCCGCGACTTCGTCGCTCGCCCGGCTATCAACCTCGGCAACGCGCTCACGAATACGGGCATTACCGCCGTAGTTAAGGAGGGTGTTACGATAACGCCCGCGTCCTCGAACGGGTCGAGTATCGCCATGATGGTGTTGCGACACGAAGTCTGCGCGGCGGTCTACAATCAGGCAGGAAGTCTTTGGGGATGGGAGGCGCGCCTGCCCAATCCCGAGGGTGCTGAGACGGGTACAGGCATCTTCGGGTCCGAACGCCGCCACACATGGGCTTATGGTCCGACGTGCGGCCAGTTCTCCTTCAGTGCCCTCGATGATCGCTCGTCGTTCTCGAAGGCACGGCACGAGGCAATAAAGACGTTCGTGGTTGCTTTCCGGGCAGAGGCGGGCCGATACGCGCGCTTTGCCGCCGAAACCTCGGGGCTGTCCTCGGCGGGTGCAGCGGCCAAGGCTGTGACGTCAAAGGTGCTGTCACCCGATCTTGTCCAGAACATTCGTTCTATGGGTGCCAACTATGACCGCGCAATAACGGCCGCGGCGACGGAGGAAGCCCAGACCATCGCCGCCGGCTCCCGCGACGCCCTGGTGGAGGATGCCCGCGAACAGGGTTTCCTGGCGACGGGAATGTATTGGCGAACCTTGGCGCAAATCTCGGACGTTACGACGTCCATGACCAACGAGAGGCCCCAGGATACCCCGCCGCGCGTCGATGGGGATTTCGGCGAAGCGATACAGAAGGCATTCACCGCGCTTCAGTTGCAGGTATCGGGCGAAGCCGAGCGCCAGGCTTTGAGCGCCAACGATTTTGCCTCGGCGGGCGACGAGACCGCCGACGTTGCCACGAAAATCCTCGCGCCGATATCCCGTTCGATTATTGAATGGGCCGCAACCCCTGCTGCTGACGGACACGATCGCGACGAGATGGGGGCGCTCATTTCCTCCGGGCACGCAATGATGGCGGGGGTGTCCGCCGCCATCGCTGCGGGTGGCGTCGCGGCTGGCGTCGCCGGAAACGAGATTCTTGAGTTTTTCGGAGCGGCTGCCGTCAACTGGTTCCTCGACTGGTCGAAGTTCGTGCTCATCCCCGTCTGGATTATCGGCGCGCTCCGCGCCTATGTGATCCCGTTTATGCCGCATGTCTTCATGCTCGTGTCCGGCGTTGCCCTGCTGGCCTCGTTGATGGAGGCAATGATTGCCCTGCCGCTCTGGTGCCTCCGTTGGCTCAAGCTAGACGGCAACGACGATTTCGTGGGGGACAGCGTCAAGCTCGGCCTCCTTTTCACCGTCAATATTTTCTTGCGGCCCGCTTTAGCCCTCCTCGCGGTCTTCGCTGCATATGGAGTCTTCAACCCGGTCCTCGGCATGCTCGACCGGCTATGGGCTACGGCCTTCCTGGCACAATCGGGCGGACACGTCGTTGGCCTTCCCGGCTACCTCGTCCTGACCTTGGGACAGACATACATGATCTGGTACGTCGTCTTGAAAACCTATGGGCAGATATGGGCTCTTCCCGACCGTGTTTTGGCTTGGTTCGGGCAAGCTGGAACTGCTGGCGAGTCTGGCCTTGTTTCTGGGGCATTCCTCGGAATGTTGGCTTTGGCCGGCAGAGGATCGCTGCCTAGAATAGTACCCCAGGGACCGAACAAACCGGAGAACCCGATAGCCGAAGGGGGGAAGTCGAAATGAAGAAACTTGCACTTTGGACGGCTGGCGGGCTCGGGCTGGCGGTGGTCTGCGGACTCGCGGGACTTCCGCACCTGTCGGCGACGGTGGTGACGCTGACGGCGTTCTGCGCCGTGCCGGCGATTGTCGTGGTAGGGCTCGATACCCTGTCTTGCGCGAGGACCGACGCATGAGAGGGGAGCTCAACTTAGCGGAAGCACACGGGCTGATCGGTTGGATTCTCGAATGGGCTATTTTGGCCGGTGGCGCAGCATCGCTGATTTTTTTCCTGCTCTTTCCCATTGCCTGCCTGATCTCGTGGACCCTTATTTTGGGATCACGCCTCGGGTGTTGGCGACTTCCTGAAGAACGGGAGAGCGCGGAATGAAATCCATCACGTTCAGCGCCGTCATCCTAGCCGCAATCTCGACGGGCAGCGTCAGCGCCGAAACCTTCAGGTTTCCCGCCGAGCGGATCAATCACGGCGTCT
Organism: Sinorhizobium sp.; assembly: GCA_031178305.1. Classification (GTDB taxonomy): domain Bacteria; phylum Pseudomonadota; class Alphaproteobacteria; order Rhizobiales; family Rhizobiaceae; genus Sinorhizobium. The sequence goes on along the minus strand of JAPSJG010000016.1, from coordinate 6,829 downwards.
CGCAAGTCGACATAGCATGGTCGGTGTATATGCCGCCGAACTGCGCGGGCCGCTGGTCAATAGACTATCCAGCGGGCTTTGTATTCAATCGCGGTGGTCCAAACGGCGGAAACCTACGCGGCAACCCCGGACGCGGGTCTTATGACATCGCGCTCAAGACGCAGGAATGTCCGTCGTGGAATTCCGATTACGTCGCCCCTGCGCGCACCTACTGGCACAAAGTTGTCGTTTACTGAGAGGCCCCATGAAAACGATCATGACCACCCTTTTCGTCGCTCTGGCGACCCTGCCGGCCAACGCTGGATCGCTCCTGCAGCCGCCTGCCGACGCATTGCGCGTGGAGTTCACCAGTCCCGACACGTCGCCGACCGATCGGCTTGCAGCAGGCCAGCCGTTGACCGTGGGTGTCGTCGTCACGAGGTCGACGGGGGCCGTGAAGGTCGTGCCGACGTCAACGCCGGAATGGATGACCTACGATGCCTTCAATCGCCAGTTTTCGGGTGTTCCCTTAGCCGGTGATCATGAGCTTGCCGTGAGAGTGGCGGACGCCGGAACCGGTCAGTCCGCTACGGGAATCCTGACCTTCAACATCGAAGCGAGGTGATGCATGAGCGAGTTGGAAAGATTGGACGAGGAAGTACGCCGCCAAGCACCGATGATCAGGCGGCCCCTGTAAGTCGGTCTTTCATGTTCGAGATTTTGTCGGCAACTTGCTCGGGATCGTAACCTTGTCGCGCTAGTATCTGGCGAGCACGAGTATCTACGTGTGAAAGGCCACGTATCACGAGACTGGGCTGGAATTCCGACATGAATACATGGAAGGCCTCAAAATAGGCTGACTCGACAATCCGCGCGTCAGGGCGGCGGATAGCTTTTGCCTTCTTGCGGTGCTTGGCGGCATAGGCTGCCTGCCGCTTCTTGAGGTCCAGTGCGATGTCCGTCATGTAGCGCTCGCCTCGGACGATGGCTGAGAAACGCAAGTTCTCAACTTGGCCTGCAAACTCCAGTATTCCGCCCGCCGCCGTTCGTAATATTGAAACTCCTTTTCTTTTCCGATCTTGCCAAGGTTCCTGATCTGCTGATTTGAGCACGTGTTGCATGCGTCGAGTGCCGCCGAGATTGCCATTTCCAATTCGCGCGCGGTTAGCGTGATGGTGACCTCCTCTACGGTCCAGGGAATGCGCTTCCGGAGCGTTGCGGCGTCCTTGTTCGTCCCGACCGTTGCAAGGATGATCTGCCAATAGGCGACAAACCAGAAGGCCTCGACCTGAGTGCCGCCATTGTCAGCGATGAACGCGAGGACGCCATCAATGTCACGAGCTTCCACCAAGCTCCGGAAAGTCGTGTACTTAGCGGCGTGCTCGGCTGGCAATTCGAACTCGAAAAAATACTGCTCCAGCCTCTCTTGCGACCATCCGCGCCATTCCGGGCTACTGAAAAAGGATCGTGCCTCGTAGTTAAAGGCCTGGAACTGCTCTCCGCTGATTTCCAGTAACTTCAAATCCCTCCAGCGTCCATCAAACCTGTCAGCGCTCTTGTCTTCACCGGCCTCGCCATAGTGTTCGAGCTCGTATGCCATTCTATTTCCTCGTGTTTTCGATCTATGTCTATGGTCTCACGGCGTGAGATCGGCGGCAAATAAAAAATCACGCCGTGAGATATTTTTTCAGGCAGCGCGGATGAATCCGCGACGGCTGGCGGTCTCGGCAGCGCGACGGGCCTCGGCGGCGCTGGCGGTGCTGCCGGAGGCGACACGCGCGTCGGTGAGGTTGTCGTCTACGACTTCCCAGAAGAATGACCCGTCGCCGCAATATGTTACGACAAGGTCGAGCACGCGACCGTCGCACGACATTCCGGCGGCTTCCCCGCAAACGTCGGCGTCGGGTTTCCACGGGATGATATGCAAGTCCATTTTCAGTTCTCCTGCTTGCGGTTGAAAAGGTTCTGGCCGAGCTTGGCGATCAGGATGATCGGCAGCAGGAGCCAAACGAGGATGTTCGTCACCTCGACGGCCTCGGGGGCCTTGGTCGAGACGACGTAGAGGACGGTGAAGGCTGCCATGGCCAGCGGCAGGGAGAGGATGCGGAGTGCGAGCATTGGTGTGTCCTCCTTCTTTCAGGCAGTGGCTTCAAGGCGACGGAATGCCTGGATGCCGTCACGTTGAAATTCGTTGCGCATCTCGGCGGCAGCTCCGGGGATACGGGAACGCCGGACAAGGTGACGAGCGGACGTCTTGGGGTCGAGGCGGTAGAGCGAGGCGAGATAGCAGATGAGGCCGCCAAACTGGTCACGGTGATTAACTTCCTCGACTTGAATGGCGAACGTTAGTCCCGGAATGGTTGTTGTGTTGACCTGCATCGGAGCGCCTTTCGCCTCTGTTTTCACTGCCCTTTCTTTTTATCACAGCGTGAGAATCGAGCCCAGGCAATAACGCGGCATGGTTGAATTGTGCCGGAGGTGGAGTTAACGGGATAGGTAGAATTTTAAGGGTTCCGGAGTGAATGGCCTGTTCCCTGTTCGGTCCTGCCGGAGGCGAGGTCGAACCCGCCCGCAGGGCGGAAGTCTTAATGTTCCCCGTCCCGATGCCTCCAAGACGGCCGGCGCTCGCAGCGACAGTCACCCCGCAGGGGCCGCAACGAAGTGGAGGACGGCACCGCCGTTGGCAAAGCGAGAACGCTGGCAGGCTCGGCGGTGAGGGTGGGGAAATGGATTCAGGGTATCTTGACCCATCTGAACGTATATTAGTGCTGTACGAGGCTCCATGCGTGGACGTACAGCACGTTTAGCTTCAAAATGGACCCGCGGGCCATCCGGGACGCGGGAACCGCGTCTGTGGCGAGGAAGAGCGCATCGGAGCGCCAAGCATAGCGTTCCCCGGTGCCGGGGATGGCGCGGGAATTCGCGCATGTCGAGACCGGTTAAAAGGGCAGCCGTAGGAGGTTCAGCATAGCGCCGCCGGCTACGGCGGGAACCGGGACCGACTGCACCCGGATCGGCATTCCGTTCAGGCAACCGCCTTGTAGAGCTCGACCGGCTCGAGCGGACGGGCTGCGGGGAACACCGCGGCGGCTTCCGCGATCACGCGGGCGATGCGATCCCTCGAACCGTGGCGATCGGCGAGACGTCGGAGACGGTCGATCGCAAAAGCCTTGGCGAAGGCGGTTTCCCTGTCGGCGCGATCCGCCGCGCGCCGCTCGGCTTGACGGGTGAAGGAACGTTCTGCCCGTAGCCGTTGATATTCGGCTTCGAGGGGTGCGGCATCCTGCTCGGTGGCGTCCACGGCGGCGTCAAAGCCTTCCTCGCCGCTGAACTCAACGCGCGACAGGAAGGTGGCCGCGAGACCGTGGCGCATCCAGACGCGCCACATGGGCGCTTCTACACGGCCCACGACTTCGTCGGTATCGTGCAAGACCTGCTCGCCGCCTTCGCCGTCGTCGGCCAGCGACGGAATGTCGAGCTTTTTGGCGAGTGCGGCGGATACGACGCAAGAGCGCGTTCCGGGCATGGTTTCCATGTATTCCCGCCAGCGGGCGAACATGGCGGTGTCGCCGTCCGCCGCGGCTATGGCGATATCCCACGGTGTCAGCGACGTCTCGGCCTTCGTCTGGTCCTTGTAGCCGCCAGATACTTCCCACGCCATACTGCCCTTCGCCGTGTAATCGCTGGCATCGGCCGCATCGCGCGCTACCCGGACATGCCAGCCGTGCCGGTCAGAAACCGTCCCGCCCTTGGCGCGGACTTGCTCGGCGTAGGCGCTGGCGATCCATGCGCCCGCCGCCTCGGCGCGCTCGTAGGCGTCGGGAAACTCATAGAATTCGGCACCTTCGCCGTCGGGGCCGTCGACCATGACGGACAGGTGTTGATGGTAGTGCCAGCCGTTTGTCACGCTATATGTCACTTCCTGACCGACGACGACGCCGAGAATACCGTAGTCCCTAACCGCCTTCGTCCAGGCGCGGCCCTTCCTTGCGGCGCTCGATGCGCCCCCCACGAGGCCCTTGATCTCGGCGAGCGACATGTCGAGCGAATGCGAGGCGGTGAGAACAACAAGGGCGGCTCGTCCGCCGCGTTGGAACGTGGCATTTGCAGCGGCCTGAACCCGCTCGGCTCGGTCGTGAGCTTTCTTCGTGGCGCAGACGGGGCAGAGCCACGGCGAACCGCAGCGGTAGATGCCGGAAACGCCGGCGCGGATTTCGCCGGTATCGGCGGCGGTGCGGAGGTGGATATTGACGCTGGTAGCGTCGTGTCCGGGCATGCCGCAACCGACGACGGCGGGGCCGCGAGTGCCTTCCTCGGCGGGTCGGCAGAGCCGTTGGATTCTGGACAGTAGGCTCCAGCGCTTTACCGTGGATGATCCAGAACGGATAGAGGTTTGGGCAACCTGACGGGGGAGCGTAGAAGCTTCATTCCCGCGGTGCGGAACCGTAGCTCCTCCACTCCCGAGGCGGCCCTTTTTGGGCCTTACCTGCGCGCCTTCGGCTTGCTCATCGCCTTCGGCGATACGGGCGCGGGCGCGCGCCACCGAGGCTGCAATCATGTCCTGAACAAGCGGGGAAGGCTGCGGGACGGCGGCACGTATACGCGTCTGTGCGTCTTCGTAGGGATCGAACGCAAAGCCCTTGTCATCGAAGAGCTTGTCAACAAATTTGAGTCTGAGGGTTGGAGGTGACGTCGGTTTGGCTGGGATATGTCCCAGCCCGGCGGTCACTCAGCCGTCAACGGCGGCTTTACAACAATTTCAAGATCGTTCATCATTGTTGAACATTCCCAAGAAAAACCGCCGGAGGGTTGCGAGCCCGTTGATGGCGGTTTTTTCATGGTCGGTCGATACCGCGCATCGGTCAAGCGCCGATGGATCGCGCCGACGCTGTTACAGACGTCACGCAGAGATACACGACGCTTTCCATGCCCCCACCCCGCCCAAGGGGCGGTGCTGCGGCCCTCCCCCGGGGAAGGGCCTCACGCCCCTCGCGGGGCGACTTGGCCTCATCGCCGTCGCGCAGGCGCTCGGGCGATGCCGTTACTCCATTCCGGATGCGCCGCCCAGTCCGATGAAGAACTGACCCAAAGCGTCGTTGTCGGGTGAGGACTCAAGTAGCATTGAGACGATGCCATGGTCCATGCGAAACGCGAAGGGCATGATTCCCTTCATCCGCACTTCCAGCCGCGGCTTGAGGACCATAACTGGCCCGATCGGCCGGCATTCGACACGCTCTACCAACCCACGCAAAAGGGACGACAGTCTGATTCGGAGTTCCCGACGCTTCTCCAGGTCTGCTTCTTCTAGCTGTCCGGATAGTTCATTTGCCGTAGCCAAACGCGCGATGGTGCCCGGATCGGCTTGTTTGCTGGCCGCTGCCTTTTCCTGCTCTTTCAGTTGTTTCGTAAGTTCCTTAACCTCCGCGGCAACCTGGCCAAATTGCTCCTTGACCTCCTCATCCTCTGTCACGAGAACCGATAGCAAGCGGGTGCGCCGAACCTTCGCGTCGGCGAGTTTTGCCTTCAGTGCTTCGATCTGTCGGAGCATCTGAGGGGTCTCATCATCCAGAGAGGCGAGAGCAGCAATGTCGACATGGAGCAGCGCCGTCAACAAGTCCCTCTCAAGTCGGTCAACGCGAATGCGCCGGTCATTGTCGCAACCCGCTTTCCGAAGGTTGCTCGAACACGCAAGCCAGATGCCACCTTTCGGCAACGCTCCCTTATTCTGGATGTGCATGGGGCCATCACAGGAAGCGCAGCGGGCAAGACCTTGGAGGATGTGAGCCCCTTTCTGGCCCTTCCTTCCTCCCGCTGATTGCCGCCGTCCCTCGGTGGCATTTTGCGCTCGCCAATAGGTTTCGTCGTCAATGATGCGGGGGTAGTAATTCAGGATAGGATCACCTTCCGGTTTCCGATTGCGATTCTTGTGAGTTCCGCTGTGTGGCTGATATTCTCCAAGGACCGCCCGGCTCTGGATGACTTTGGCGATGCTCGACGTATGCCAACCTTTTCCGCCTCGGAACGTCGGTACCTCCTCCAAGTTCAATCGGCGCATGATCTCGCGCCGTCCGAATCCCTCGATCGTTTCCTGAAAGATGCGCCGCACCAATGCGAAGCGTCCGTCCCGTTCAACAAATTTGCCGTCTCGAAGCTCTAGCCATTCCGGGCATCGAGGCGTCAATGGACGGCCTTCCGCGCGCGCGGCTGCCTTTTTCTGCCGCCATGCTTCTCCGACTCGCTCGCTCTTCACACGGCTCTCATCGTGTGCGCGGGCCATGACGGCCAAGGAAATGATAAGGGGAGTCCAGTCCTGCCGCAGGCGATCGGAGGAGTACTCTTGGCCGTCGCTGAGCGTGACCACGATTATACCAGCCTGGATGAGGGCAAAAAGTTGAGTGGCAGCATCGATCACCGTTTCTCTCGAAAGGCGATCCAGACTTTCGACGATGAGATACGAACCGCGGGCGATTTGCCCTTTCTCGACCATTTGAAGGAACGAGCGAAGAGCGCCGGTCGTCCGGTTCGCACCGTGATATGCGCTGATGCCAAGGTCGCGCAGCGTGTCATCCAATTCGATGCCGCGTTCGGCGCACCAGGCTTCCGCCTTCATCGTTTGGCGTCGAAGGGAATCGCCACGGGCTTGCTCAGGAGTAGAAAATCGGATGTATGAGTAGGCTCTCGGTGTCATTGTCATCACCTAGCAGATTGAATATCATTAATGTAGCACAATCTGCTGATGGTCGGCCCGCCCGGGTCGGGCAAGTCGATGCTTGCGGCGCGGCTCCCCTCCATCCTGCCGCCGCTTTCGCCCGCCGAACTGCTCGAAGTCTCGATGATCCATTCGATCGCC
>JAPSJG010000306.1 GCA_031178305.1 Sinorhizobium sp. | reverse complement strand
CATCCGGGTCGGAGGTCAGCGGCGCGCCGGCTTCCGGTCCGATGCCGACGATGATGTTGACGACGCCGGCCGGTACACCCGCCGCCTCCAGGATTTCGCCGAGCACGAGCGTCGAGCCCGAAGTGAGTTCCGACGGCTTCACAATCGTCGTGCAGCCGGCGGCAAGCGCGAAGGGCAATTTCTGGCTGACGATCAGGAAGGGGAAGTTCCAGGGCGTGATGATCGACACGACGCCGATCGCCTCGCGCAGCACGACGCCAAGCGTGCCGTCGCCAAGTGTATTGTAGCTTTCGCCGGAAAGCTCGCGGGCGAGTGCCGCCGCATAGCGCCAGATATCCGCCGCTGCCGTCAGTTCGCCCCTCGCCTGGCTGATCGGCTTGCCGGACTCGATCGCATCGAGGAAGGCAAGCTCGCCGGCGCGCGCCTCGATCATGTCGGCGGCGTTGAGGAGAACGCGCGAGCGCTCCGACGCGGTCATGCGCGGCCACGGCCCCTCGTCGAAGGCGCGCCTTGCGGCTACGATCGCCTGCTCCGCATCCGCCTTTGTCGCTGCCTGGTAGCGGCTGACGACGACCCCATGGCCGGGCGCAACGCGTTCGATCGTCTGCCCCTCGACGCCGGCCACCCATTGCCCGTCGATCAGCATGCGGAATTCGCGGACCTTGTAGTCTCCGAGCCCCTTTGGCCGCAGCAGGATCGTCATTACCATTCTCCCTTGAAACGGGCTTCGCGCTTCTCGCCGAAGGCGGCCACGCCTTCCTTGAGGTCGCCAGTCTTGGCGACGAGGATCGACCCAAGCGCCTCGACTGCGGCGCCCTTGTCCTCGCCATTCGCCGAGGCGATCATCAGTTTCGATACTTCGAGCGCAGCAGGGCCGCAGGCGGCCACACGCGTCGCGTAGTCGCGCGCCGCCTGCATCACCATCCCGCTTTCCACCACGAGATCGACCAGCCCTTCGGCCTTCGCCTCTTCGCCCGAGAATATCTCGCCGCCGAGCACCATGCGGCGCACGACCTGCACGCCGAAACGGGCGACCAGGCGCTGGGTGCCGGACCAGCCGGGCACCATGCCGAGGCTCGTTTCCGGCATGCCGATCTTCACCTGTCTCTCGGCAATGCGGATATCGGCAGCTGCCGCAAGTTCCAGCCCGCCGCCGAGCGCGTGGCCGTTGAGCGCCGCAATCACGGGCATGCGCAGCGTCGCGAGCCGCTCGAAGACACGGTGGCCGAAGCGCACCCAGTCATGACCGAAGGCCGCCGGTTCCATGCCGCCCCAGGCCTTGATGTCGCCGCCGGCGGAGAAGGCCTTACCCTCGCCGGTCAGGATCGCGACGCGCACCTCGCGGTTGGCCTCGACCGCATCGCCGGCCGAGGAGAGCGCCTTCAGCATGTCGATGTCGAAGGCATTGAGCTTTTCCGGCCTGGCGATCGTCATCGTCGCGATCGCGCCGTCGAACTCGATGCGAATCCGGTCGTCAGCCATCAGCGCCTCCCCGCAATCCCGCGCCGTGGCTTCCCCGGCAGCGTGAGTCCGATCGGCGCCTCATGGAAGAGCGCCGCCTCCATCACCTTGAGCCGCTCGGAGACGATCAGCGGAAATTCCGACTGGTCCAGAATATGCGTTTGCAGATCGATGCCCGGCGCGATCTCTGTCAGCACGATGCCCTCGGACGCCAGCTTCATCACGCAGCGCTCGGTGACATAGGTGATATCCTGCCCCTGTTCGATTGCGCGGCGGCCGGAGAAGGTGACGTGCTCGACCTCATTGACGAGCTTCTTGACCTTACCCTCCTTCTCGATGACGAGCCGGCCGTCGGCGACCGCGAGTCTGGCGCCGGCATTGAACATGCCGGAAAACACGATCTTTCTCGCTCGCGCGGTGATGTCGACGAAGCCCCCTGCCCCAGCCGTCACATGCGGCCGGAAGCTGAGCTTCGAGACATTGACCGAACCCGAGCGGTCGATCTCCAGGAAGGAAAGGAGCGAAGCGTCGAAGCCCGCACCCTGGAAATAGGTGAATTGGTGGGGCGAGGGCATGAAGGCATCTGCGTTCGAAGCGCAGCCGAAAGCGAAGTCGAGAAGCGGCACGCCGCCGACCGCGCCCTGCTCAATCACCCAGGTGACGGCGCCGTGCAGCCCCTCTTCGAGCAGTATCCGCGGCACGTTGGCGGAGATGCCGAATCCGAGATTGACGGCGCTTCCGGCTTCGAGCTCCTGGGCGACACGGCGGGCAATCACCTTTTGGATGTTGAATTCCGGCAGGCGAAAGCTGTCGAGCGGCCGGAAGATCTCGCCGGAAATGGCAGGATCGTAGAGCGTATGCGTCGTCTGTTTCTGCTCGGGATCGACGACGACATAGTCGACGAGGACGCCCGGCACCCGCACGTCATGGGGCTTCAGCGAGCCCTCCTTGGCAATGCGCTTCACCTGGGCGATGACGATGCCGCCATTGTTGCGGGCGGCAAGCGCCTGATCGAGCCCGCCGAGATAGGCACCCTCATGCTCATAGGTGAGATTGCCGTGCTCGTCGGCCGTTGTCGCGCGGATGATCGCGACCTGAGGCGCGATCGCCTTGAAATAGAGCCAGTCCTCGCCCTCGAAGGAGATCTTCTTCACGACCGGTTCAGCTCCGGCGGACGCATTCATGGCGCAGCCTTCGCGTGAAGGATCGACGAAGGTGTCGAGGCCGACCTTGGTCATGACACCCGGCCGCTTTGCCGCCGCCTCGCGGTGCATGTCGAAGAGGATGCCGGACGGGATATTGTAGGCCGCCACTTCGTTCGCGCCGATCATCTGCCAGATCAGCGGCGGCTCGGCGGTCGACGGTCCGGACGGATAGGACCCGCCGACGATCTTCTTCAGGAGACCCTTCTTGGCGATGTGATCGACGCCCTTGATGCCGCTCATGTCGCCGGCGGCGATCGGATGCAGGGTGGTGATATCCCGCGGGTGTCCGATCGCCTCGAAGCGCTCGCCGATCGCCTTCAGCATCAGGTCCGGGCAGCCAAGCCCGCTGGACGAGGAGACGGAAACGATCGCGCCGTCGGGGATCAGGGCGGCCGCTTCGGCCGGCGAGACATGCTTGCTCATGGGTGTGCGCGTCGCCGACATTCGCTCAAAGCCCCGTTTCGATCTGCACCGCCATGCCGGTGGCCGCCGCCTTCACCACTGCGAGGCCGGTTGCCAGCGACCAGACGCCGTCCTCGCCCGTCGCCGCCGGCCGACCCTTGCCTTCGATCGCGTCGTGAAAGGCCTCGAGCGCCGTCTCGTAGAGGTTGCGGTGGTCGAGCGGCAGTTCGATCTCGCCCTCATTGTTGCGCAGCGTGACGGTGCCGACGGGGCGCTGGGTCATCACGTTGCGGCCGATGAGGGAACCATCCGTGCCGTGCACTTCGAGCCCGGTTTCCGCATATTTCGTCGTGAAGGCGTCGTGGAACTGGGCAATGACGCCGGAGCGGAAGCGCAAGACACCCATGACGCCGTCCTCGAGGCCCTCCTTGCTCAGGCCGGCGCTGTGGCTGATCGCCACCGCCTCGATCGGATCGTCGTCGAGTACGAAGCGCAATGTGTCGGCGTCGTGCACCGTAATGTCCAGGATGACGCCGCCGCCGGCATCCGGCCTGTCGAGCCGCCAGCCCTGCAGATGCGGCGGCAGGTAGACAGCGTGGAAGACCCGCGCCGCAATCGGCCTGCCGATGCGGCCCGCGGCGATCGCATCACGCATGGCACGGTGGCTCGCGGCATTGCGCAAGTGATGATTCGTGCCGATCACGACACCGGCCTCGCAGGCCATCAGCACCATTTCGCATGCGTCGTTGAGGTTCATCGCCAGCGGTTTCTCGCAGAGCACATGCTTCCCGGCACGGATCGCCGCGAGCGCCTGGTCGTGATGCAGATCGTTGGTCGTCGAGATGTAGACGGCGTCAATATCCGGGTCGCCAACAAGTTCATCGACGCTCGTGACTACTTTGGCGATGCCGTTTTCCTCCGCATAGGCCGCACCGCGCTCGGCACTCGAACTCATCACCGACACCGCCTCGCCGCCGCTCGTACGGATCGCGCCGATCACCCATTCGCGCGCGATCGTGCTCGCGCCGATCAATCCCCAGCGAATCATCACAAAACCTCCTTCACCCGGCGTTCGATAGCCGCACCGCAGCTCTGGCGCACCACGAGCCGCACCGGGCTGACGATCGCCTCCGGCTCCGGACGGCCTGCATTGATCTGCTTCAACAACAATTCGGCCGCGCGCTCGCCCATTCCCTGCGGGTCGACCGAAACCGTGGTCAGCGCCGGCACCGCCGTCTTTGCTTCGATCACGTCGTCGAAGCCGATCACGGCGAAGTCGGCGCCCGGCTCCAGGCGCCGCGCCCTCAGCCCATCGCAAACGCCGAAGGCGACGGCATCATTGAAGCAGAGCGCCGCAGTCGGCCTCTCCTTCAGCATCATCGCCTGTTCGATTGCCGTGACCCCGCCGGCGCGCGACGGCGCCGAGCCGATCACGAGCTCATCGGCAGAGCCCAGGCCCGCCTCATCGAGCGCATCGCGATAGCCGCGCATGCGCGCCTCGAAGACAGCCGTGTCGGGAAAGCCGCCGAGAAAGGCGATGCGGCGATGGCCGCACTCGATGAGGTGGCGCACCGCGGCAACAGCGCCGGCATGGTTATCGGAGGTGAGCGACGACACTCCGGCGCCGGCGATGTCGCGGACGACGAGCACGACGGGAATGCCGCTGGCGACGAGCGGCGCGAGATCGCCGGCCGCCGTGCCCCGTGCCGGCGAAATGATCAGGCCCGAGACGCCATGCTCGCGCATCGAGGCGACGACCTCGCGCTGGCGCTCGCTGTTCTCGCCCGTATTGGCAAGGAACTGCACGAAGCCCGCGGCCTGCACGACCGAATCGACACCGACTGCGAGCTCCGCAAAGAAGTTGTTGGTCAGGTCGTTGACGACGATGCCGATGATCTTTGACTTGGCCTGACGCAGATTGGCAGCGCCGCGATTGTAGACATAGCCGAGGTCGCGGATCGCGGCATTCACCTTCCCCCGCGTCACCTCATTGACGAGCGAACTGCCCTGCAGCACGAGCGACACGGTCGACTTCGACACGCC
>JAPSJG010000305.1 GCA_031178305.1 Sinorhizobium sp. | reverse complement strand
CTTCTTGCTGCATGGCGTCGATCATCTGCGGCCGCTGAACCTCAGGACCATCGCCGACGCAATCAAGATGCATGAATCGACGGTGAGCCGCGTCACCTCGAACAAATATATGCTGACGCCGCGCGGCCTGTTCGAATTGAAGTATTTCTTCACAGTCTCGATCGGGTCGGCGGACGGCGATGCCCATTCGGCAGAGTCCGTTCGTCATCGGATCCGCACGATGATCGCCCAGGAAACAGCCGATGCCGTGCTTTCGGACGACGACATCGTCGACATGCTCAGCGAGGCCGGCGTCGAGATCGCGCGCCGCACCGTCGCGAAATATCGCGAGGCGATGAACATTCCCTCCTCAGTCCAGCGACGGCGCGAGAAGCGCGCTCTGGCTAAGGCTTCCGGTTTTTGATCGTCGAGCGCGGGATTCGGAAATGTGTGCGCGCTTTTCCGCCCGCATCCCGCTCTAACTGCTTGAATCGTGGTCGAGCCGAAGATGTCAAACAGGATGAGTTTGAAGCCGGCCGAATTTGCGATCGGGCGCGGAACCGCAAGCACCCCGCCACCGTTTATCTGGCGGCCGATGATTGACTCTGCGCGACACAGCAGATATGAGGCCGCCGCAATTTCGGAGGACGCTGCCTGCGCTCCGGGCGGCGTGCTTGCGCGTCAGCCTTGCTGAAATGCTTGGATGACGGAAGCGCTTGGAATAGACTGGATACGCAAGTCACGAACGAGAGAGGAAACTCCATGAGTGTGCGTGTGTCCGGTAAACACATGGAAATCGGCGATTCGTTCCGCTCGCGCATCGGCGAGCAGATACGGCAAGCCGTCACCAAATACTTCGACGGAGGATATTCGAGCCAGGTTACTGTGGAAAAATCCGGGTCGCGCTTCAGCGCCGACTGCAAGCTTCATCTCGACACGGGCGTGATATTGCAGGCGAACGGCCAGGCAAACGAGCCACAGGCAGCCTTCGACGCGGCTTCGGAGCGGATCGAAAAACGGCTCCGGCGCTACAAGCGCAAGCTCAAGGACCATCACAACGGCGACGGCCAGAATGCCACAGAGGTGGCTTATCGGGTAATGGACTCGGTCCCCTTTGAGGACGAGGAAGTTCCCGAGGACTACGCGCCGACGATCGTTGCCGAAAGCACGAAGCAGCTCAGAACCATGACCGTGGCCAATGCCGTGATGGCGCTCGACATGACGGACGAGCCTGTGCTGATGTTCCGCAGCCCCGGCAAGGAAGAACTGAATATCGTCTATCGGCGCAATGATGGGAATATTGGCTGGATCGACGCCGCCAACATCAAGGCATGAGCGGCTTCAGGGAAGGCTGGCAGGACCGGCCTTCCCGCTGCTGTGGCGGATAGACGGAAAAGAGTTACTTTTCTGTGAATGGGGGCCGTCAAAATAAAGAAGGTTAGAGCCACTACGGCATATTTGTGGTGAAGTTGTCAGGCTCTAACCGGCAGACGAGGACAGAAGAATGGCATTGGCAGGCTTGCTGCATCAAGATGCGATCATCCCGGCCATGAGGGCCAACTCGAAAAAGCAACTCCTCCAGGAATTGGCGGCCAAGGCATCGAAACTCACGGGTCTGCCGGAGCGCGAGATTTTCGACGTCATCCTCCAGCGGGAGCGGCTCGGCTCGACCGGCGTCGGCAACGGCATCGCCATCCCGCATGGAAAGCTCAGCAATCTATCTTCGCTCGTCGGCATATTTGCACGGTTGGAGACCCCCGTCGATTTCGAGGCGTTGGACGATCAGCCCGCCGATCTTGTCTTCCTTCTGCTTGCGCCCGAGGGCGCTGGCGCCGATCACCTCAAGGCCCTGTCGCGGATTGCGCGCGTGCTGCGCGACCATGACATGGTGACGAGAATTCGCGCGAGCGATTCCGCAAGCGCCATCTATACGCTTCTCAACGAGGATACGACCTCGCACGCCGCCTAGAACATTTTGCAGTCAGGTGGCACCACTTGACGTCGCACAATGCGGCATAAACAAGCAGCGGTGGCGCGAACGCATCTGAGTGCATTCCACTCCAATGAATGGCGGCCAGTTCTATTGAACCAACCCGGAAGCGTGAGCGGCCGAGTACGCGGCCGCAAATCAGATATTGACCTGCAAGTCGGCTCCGGGCCGAGAAATTGAAAAGCGCCGCGTATCGGGAGACAAGCGGCGCTTCCCTACTGCATGTCTCCTTAAATCGACCTCGATTTAAGAAGAAAGACCTGCAGCAATTTCAAGTGCTACATCGATCTTTGCGCGCTGAAAAGGCGCGCGGCGCTGTATTGTCTTGCACCTTGTCGCGTCAGGCCGCCGGCGATTCGCTTTCGCTCGGAGCCGCTTTCGGTCCACCCTTGGCAACGCCGACCATCGCCGGGCGCAGCACGCGCTCGCCTATCGTGTAGCCGGCCTGAACCACCTGGACGACGGTATTGTTTGGCACTTCGGCGTTCGGCACCTCGAACATGGCCTGGTGGAAATTCGGATCGAACTTCTGGCCGGTGGGTTCGAGCTTCTTCACGCCGTGCCGTTCCAGCGCCGCCAGCATGGAGCGCTCGGTCATCTCAACGCCTTCGATCAGCGCCGCAAGGCCCGCATCGCCGGACTCCCGCGCCTCGGCGGGAATGGCCTCGAGGGCGCGACGAAGATTGTCGGAGACTGCGAGCATATCGCGTGCGAAGCCGGCAACGGCGTAGGCCTTGGCGTCCTTCACGTCGCGCTCGGTGCGCCGGCGCAGATTGTCCATCTCGGCGGCGAGCCGAAGATACCTGTCGCGCAGCTCCGCATTCTCCGCCCTGGCGAGCTCCAGCGGATCTGGCGCGGCGGCCGTTTCCGGCTTCTCCGCCGCTTGCGGCTCCGCAGCCTTTACAGTTTCTTCCGGCGCGGCGGCCTCAGGTCCGTTCTTGTTCGTTTCGTCGGTCATGACGTTCTCCGAATATCTTCTATTTCGTGTTTTCGGCATCATCAAACCAGCGGAAGTCGCTCTGCTTGAACCTTTTGTTGCCTGGATTCGAAAGCCGATATCGAGGTTTGAGCCCGAAAAATCAAGGCCTGTTGATCAATGGTGATCGTTCAGCGTGACAGCCGCGACATGAGTTGCGCGGTATAATCGACCATGGGGACGATGCGCGAATAATTGAGCCGGGTCGGCCCGATGACGCCGACGGCGCCGACAATGCGGTCGTCGCCGTCGCGATAGGGTGCGACAATCAGCGACGATCCGGAAAGCGAGAAGAGCTTGTTTTCCGAGCCGATGAAGATGCGAACGCCCGGGCCGCTCTCAGCGAGATCGAGGAGTTCGATCAGGCTGTCTTTCTTCTCGAGATCGTCGAACAGCATGCGCAGCCGGTCGATGTCGTCGCTTCCTTCCAGGCCCTCGAGCAAGTTGGCGCGGCCGCGGACGATGAGGCGCGCGGGCTTGCCGTCGCCCTCGCTGCCCGACCAGACCGCAAGACCGCGTTCGACCAGATCCTGCGACAGCGCATCAAGCTCGCCGCGCACGGTCTCCTTGACCTTTTCGAGCTGTGCGCGCAGTTCCGAGATCGTCTGCCCGGCGAGATGGGCGTTAACGAAATTGGCCGCTTCCGTGAGTTGGGCGCTGGTAATACCCGCCGGCAGTTCGATGATCCTGTTCTCGACCTGATCGTGCTCGCCGACGAGGACGGCCAGCGCCTTGGTCGGGGCCAGGCGGATGAACTCGACGTGCTTCAGCACTGGGTCGCTCTTGGTGGTAATGACGAGACCAGCGCCGCGCGACATGCCCGAGAGCATCTGGCTTGCCTCGGCGAGAAGGGATTCGACCGACTGGTCGCGGCCGGCGGGGAGCCGCACTTGCCGCTCTATCGATGCGCGTTCTTCGGGGGAAAGCCTGCCCACCTGCATGAAGGCGTCGACGAAAAAGCGCAGACCCGTCTGGGTCGGCAGCCGCCCCGCGCTGACATGAGGCGAATAGATGAGACCCAGATCCTCGAGATCGCTCATCACGTTGCGAACGGAGGCTGGCGACAGCGACATAGGTAGGAGGCGCGAGAGATTGCGTGAACCAAGCGGCTCGCCGCTTTCGAGATAAGTCTCCACAATGCGGCGGAAAATCTCGCCGGAGCGTTCGTCCAGCGCCGATGCGATCCCCTTCCTTTGAGGGTTGCGCAGTACCATGTCACTCCAAGCAAACAAGCGTTCCTGTCATCCCGACTATAGTGAGCCACGGGGGTGATGGCAAAAGGGAAAAATCACTCCCGCCCTCAACTGCAGCGCCGTGCGTCTTTTCAGACGCACAAAGGTCGCTGTAGCACTTTGAATTGCTGCATGTCTTTATCCTTAAATCGGTTCCGATTTAGGGAAACGTGCAGTGTCAACCGGTTCCCTTTATGGGCTGCATGATCTAGAAGGCTCAGCAGACAGATAGGAGTTGACGATGCGGCCATCCGGCAGACGAACCGACCAAATGCGCAAGGTTTCCTTCGAGCGCAGTTTCTCCAAGCATGCGGAGGGCTCCTGCTTCGTGCGCTTCGGCGACACGCATGTCCTGTGCACGGCAAGCCTCGAAGACAAAGTTCCCGCTTGGCTGCGCAATGGCGGCAAGGGCTGGATCACTGCTGAATACGGCATGCTGCCGCGGGCAACCGGCGAGCGGATGAAGCGCGAGGCGGCGACGGGCAAGCAGAGCGGCCGCACGCAGGAGATCCAGCGGCTGATCGGCCGCTCTCTGCGCGCTGTCGTCGATCTGCCCGCCCTCGGCGAGCGCCAGATCTCGGTCGACTGCGACGTCATCCAAGCGGATGGCGGCACTCGGACCGCTTCGATCACCGGCGCCTGGATCGCGCTTTACGACTGTCTGAAATGGATGGAAGCGCGCAACATGATCAAGGTGGAGAAGGTCCTGAAGGATCACGTCGCGGCGATTTCCTGCGGCATCTTCGCCAATCAGCCGGTGATCGATCTCGATTATCTCGAGGACTCGGCGGCCGAAACCGATGCCAACTTCGTGATGACAGGCAGCGGCGGGCTCGTCGAAATCCAGGGAACGGCCGAGGGCAAGCCCTTCAGCGAAGAAGAATTCGCAACCTTGATGGGTCTCGCGAAACACGGCATTGCCGAGCTCGTCGAGCTGCAGAAGCAGGCGATCGC
>JAPSJG010000304.1 GCA_031178305.1 Sinorhizobium sp. | reverse complement strand
TCGGCGTCGATTCTGATGCTCGTTCCGGTGACGATGGCATCGGCGATCTCTGCGTTATTGGAGGGCGCAAAGGCTCCCTGCCTGAGTTGAGACAGCTCGTTCATGGAAATCTCCTCGGAACCGATTGTCGACTCTGTTCCGCTTTGATCATTTTCCTAGCTCAGGAAGGCGAACAAAGCAAGAACAAAATACCGTCGGCCTTCGGAATTATGTCGAGGCTAGGGCTGCTACCCGTGCAATCTTATGGCATTTTCTGTTGCAATGCGGTAGGAACGGCCATGCTGACGATTATAATGGAGACAAGGGACAACGAGGCGGAACTGGCGCAAACGCTTTCCGTGCTCGTTGCTGGCGCCGTGCAGGGACTCGTCAGCGACGTCATCATACTTGATCAAGGTTCGAAGGACGGTTCGATGCAGGTGGCCGACGCGGCCGGTTGCCGCTTCTGCCTCGATTGGAACCTCGGCGATATCCTGCGTTCCGCGCGCGGCGAATGGCTGATGCTGCTTGAACCCGGCGCCCGCCCGCTCGGCCGCTGGGTGGATGAACTCGTGGAGTATGTCTCCTTCAACAAGGCGCCCGCGCGGTTCTCGCCCTCGAGAATGCACAAGCGTCCGCTCCTCAAGCGCCTGTCGCGGAGGGTAGCGCCGCTTGAGGCCGGGTTCTTGATGCGCAAGCGCGACGCCGTTGCCTTGGCGCGTACTGACATGCGGTTGAGCGACATTGCCAAGGCGCGAACTGTTCGCAAGCTATCGACCGAACTCGTTCCAGCCTGGGTGGCGACCAGCCACCGGACGGCAGAGCGCGCCTGAGACCGACGCTTCTCTTGATCGCGAATGGCCACAGGGCTCTTGCGCGTCTGAAATGACGCGGTGCCCTATGCGAAAAACGTGGCTAATAGGGGGTGCCTTGCGGCCCCCCCCGACCAAACTCAAATATATTCTTTTGAAAATCTCCTGCCATGCCGGCCGCCCTTTCCAATGGGCCGCATGTCGTAAGTTCCCTCTGTCCCAATATTTTCCGGGAGAGAGGCGCCATGTCTCCGCCTTTACAGCGCCGCGTGTCTTTTGATGCGCAATGGTCGCTGTAGCGCTGCGTGCTTTCTCCTGAACTGGATGCGATTGAAGGAAACATGCAGTAGGCGGCCTAAACGCTGCCTGCTGCCGTGGCCGCTTCGCGGAGCTGACGGATATAGTTTAGCGGCTTTGAGTATTGGGGGCTGTTACAAAGGGAACAGGGCGTTTGTTCAGCCGCGCTTCAGGTGTTCATCCAGCCGCGGCATGATCTCAACGAAGTTGCAGGGCATGTGCCTGTAGTCGAGCTGCTGTCTCAGAATGCCGTCCCAGGCATCCTTGCAGGCTCCGGGCGAGCCAGGCAGGACGAAGATGAAGGTGGCATTGGCGACGCCGCCGGTTGCCCGCGACTGGATCGTCGACGTGCCAATCTTGTCGTAAGAAATGCGGTGGAACACCTCGGAGAAGCCGTCCATGCGCTTTTCGAACAGCGGCTCGAGCGCTTCCGGGGTCACGTCCCGGCCGGTGAAGCCCGTGCCGCCGGTCGTGATGACGACGTCGATCTCGGGATCAAGTGCCCAGGCCTTCACCTGCTCGTAGATCTTCTGCCGGTCGTCGGTAACGATCGCGCGTGCCTCGAGCCGGTGGCCGGCTTCGCGTATCCTTGCCTCGAGCGTGTCTCCGGATCTGTCGTCCGCACGCGTGCGCGTGTCGGAGACGGTCAGCACAGCAATGCCGACGGGAATGAAGGGACGCGTCTCGTCGATGCCGGGCATGTGGCATTATCCTCTCGTTCCGGCGGTGCGGGTGGCTAGAACGTACCATCCCGCATGAGCGGCGGAAATGCGCTGTCCAGCCGCAGCTGCGCTTTCATCGCCGTCGAACAGGCCGAAGCACGTGGCACCCGAGCCGGACATGCGCACAAGGTCGGCCCCGGCGGCTCTCAGGGCGTCGGATACCTCTTCAATGACCGGTTCGAGCGCGCGTGCCGGCGGCTCCAGATCGTTGCGCATGCCGGCCATCGCCGCCAGCCACTCCCCTGCCGTTTCGACGCCTGACGGCAGGGCTAGCGGGGGATTGGTCTTCTTGGTGAGCGCGCGGAAGACCGCCGGCGTTGAGACCGCGACGAGTGGATTGACGAGGACGATGGGGAAGGACGGCAGATTGGAAAGCGGGCTGATTTCTTCACCGACCCCCTTTGCGAGGAGCGGGCTCCCATCGAGGCACATCGGCACGTCGGCGCCGAGTTCGAGCGCGAGCTCTTTCAGCCTTGCGGGCGCTACCCTTGCACCCCAGAACGCAAGCAGTCCTCGAAGCGTTGCGGCGGCATCCGCCGAGCCGCCGCCGATCCCGGAAGCAATCGGCAGGTTCTTCTCGAGATGCAGATGGACCGGCCCGGCCGCATCGCCCTGTGCGGTCACCTCGCGCCGCAAGAGATCGCGGGTGCGCAGCACCAGATTGCCGTCCTTGCCTTCCGCCGAAACCGGCAAGTCCTGCGAAAAACGGCCCGATACCGTAAACCGGTCCGCCTCGGCCGACGCGAGCGCAATCCTGTCACCGTGATCGGCGAAGGTGACGAGGCTTTCGAGGAGGTGATGGCCGTCGGCGCGCTGGCCGACGACATGGAGCGCCAAGTTGATCTTGGCCGGCGCTTGACAGGTCAGCGCGAAGCCAGGGATGTCGTCTGCCTGCATGCGGCTATCAGGACTTCTTGCCCGGCGCTGCTGTTTCGGGAACGGCCTTCTTCGGCAGGGTATCCTTGGCGTCCGCTGCTGCCGGAACCTGTACCTTGAGCGGCGGCAGGCCGTTTTCGATCTTCGCTTTGATCTTCGGGATTTCCGGCTCCTCGGGCTTCAGTTCCAGTGCCTGCGTCCACTGGAACACCGCTTCGAGCTTGCGTCCAACCCGCCAATAGGCGTCGCCAAGATGATCGTTGATCGTCGGGTCGCCGGCCATCAACTCCGCCGCACGTTCGAGCTCGACCACCGCCTCATCGAACCGGTTCATGCGGAAATAGGCCCAGCCGAGTGAATCGACGATGTAGCCGTCATCGGGCTTGAGCTCGACCGCCTTGCGGATCATCTCGAGGCCCTCTTCGAGGTTGATGTTCATGTCGACCCAGGAGTAGCCGAGATAGTTCAAAACCTGCGGCTGATCCGGATTGAGCTCCAGCGCCTTGCGGAAGTTCGGTTCGGCTTTGTCCCAGAGCTTCTGCCGCTCATAGGCGATCCCGCGCTGGAAGAACACGGTCCAGTCGCCGCGCTTCGGTACCGGACCGATTGCCTCAACGGCTCGGTCGTAGAGCTCGCTCATCTCCTTATAGGCCTTGGCGTCGGAAAGCACGCTGCCGTAGGCGAGATAGTTGCGGATGTTCTTGGGATCGACGTCGATCAGCGCCCGCAAGTGCTTCTTCGCTTCTTCGACCTTACCGATGCCGGCGAGCGCGAGGCCCAGCTGAAGCTCGGAGACGCGGCGCATCGGAGAATTTTCCGGCACGCTCTTGTACAGCGCGATCGCTTCCTCCTGCTTCTTTAGGTTTTCCGCGATACCACCCAGCATAACGAGGATGTCGGCACTTTCCGGATCGAGCCGGCGCGCCGTCTGCAGATAGAGCGATACGATGTCTTCCGCCCCCTCGCGGTTGAGCGCACCGCCAATCGAGAAAAGCACGGCCGCTGCTCCCTGCACGGCGGTGCGCACCTGCTGCTCCTGTGGCTTGCCCTCTTCGATGTTCTTTCTGAGCGCTTCGAGCGGGGTATAGTTGTTGACGAGGCTCTCGCCCACGGCGACCGTATCCAGTGCCTTTTGCTTATTGCCCTCGCGAGCTTCGAAGCGCGCCAGCGCTTCGACCGCACGCATGAAGGTGTCGGGCGCGGCACTACCGCCCTCCCGGTCGAGAATAGCGTCGTTCAGCCGAGAACGGGCCGTCGCCTTGTCGCCGGCGGCAAGCGCGATGGCGCCGGCATGATAGTTCTTGAACACCCGGAACCATTCCGGTCCTTCGAGCGCCTTGATCTCAGCCAGCGCCTCCTTGGGTCGACCCTGTCCGAATTTCGCCCAGGCGGAGAGCAGCGTGCTCATCAGCCGGTCGAGATCGTTCGGCCCTTCGTAGTTCAGCAGCTTTTGGGCGGTGCGGTACTCGCGTTTGCGAATTGCCTCGACGGCGCGCACGATCGTCGTGATCCGTTCGACGGCCCGATCGGATTTCAGTTCCTCCGCGACCTTGACGCCCTCGTCGAACTTGCCGCCGATCAGCAGCGTAATCATCAGCCGCTGCTTTACCTCTCTATTCTCCGGTTCGAATTGCAGTGCGATCCGGTAGAGGTCGGCCGCCGTTTCGTAATCCCGATCGACATCGGCCGTTCGCGCCGCCAGGAACGCGCCGGCGAAGGTGTTGACGCTGCTGACGTCGAAAGGCTGGGCGTCCTCGACAGCCGCGACATCTTCAGCGTAGGCATGGTGGCTGCCGGTCACCGCCAGAAGGGCGAACATCGCCGCGCCGCTGAGAAGGCGTAAAAGTTCATTCTGCCGCATATCTAACCTTTCGTTGCCGATCGTCCGGCGCGTCGCGCCACCGCTGTCAGCTTCGCAGTCGATCGGAGGGTGCCAGACGCAAGTCTTGATGAATAGAATGGCTTTTTTGGCGCAGCGCGGCAAGAAATTCCTCCAAGAAATTCCTCCTGGAATATCCCCCTCGCGGCAATCTCAGCTGACCCGGTCGATGCAGAAATCGATCACCTCGATCAACGCCGCCTTCCAGGGGGAAGCCGGCAGCGGTGCGAGCGCATCGCGCGCGATCGTGCCATAGTGCTGCGCCCGCGCGATGGTGTCGGTCAGGCCGCCATAGCGGCGGATGAGCCCGAGTGCCTTCTCGAGATTGGCCGCGTCGCTCGCGCCACCCTCGATCGCTTCGCGCCAGAAGTTCCGGTCCTCCGGCGTGCCGCGACGATAGGAGAGAATGACCGGCAGTGTGATCTTGCCTTCGCGGAAATCGTCTCCGACATTCTTGCCGAGATCGCTCGACGAGCCGCCATAATCGAGAACGTCGTCGATAAGCTGGAAGGCGAGGCCGAGATTCATCCCGTAGGACTTGAGCGCGTTGCGGTCGGCCTTGCTCGCGCCC
>JAPSJG010000303.1 GCA_031178305.1 Sinorhizobium sp. | reverse complement strand
GGGCCTTGTGGGAGATGGCCGGCGGGCCAGAGGCGGTGTTGTGCCACAAAAGGGCGTGTAGGGAAACGAGAGCAAGATGATCGGTAAACTCAAGGGCACGATCGATGAAATCGGCGAGGATTATGTCGTACTCGACGTGCACGGCGTCGGCTACGTCGCCCAATGCTCGGCGCGCACGCTCGCAAAGCTCGGCTCGGCAGGCGAGGCGGCCGTGCTCTTCATCGAGACCTATGTGCGTGAAGATCAGCTGAAGCTCTTCGGCTTTTTGACGGCGCTGGAGCGCGAATGGTTCCGCCTGCTGCAGACCGTGCAAGGGGTGGGATCGAAAGTGGCGCTGGCGCTGCTTTCGACGCTGACGCCGAGCGAACTCGCCAATGCCATCGCGCTACAGGACAAGACCTCGGTCGCGCGCGCTCCCGGCGTGGGCCCGAAGGTGGCGGTGCGCATCGTCACCGAACTCAAGAACAAGGCGCCGGCCTATGCCGGCGAAATGTCGAGCTCCATCAGCCTCAAGCAGGAGCTCGGCGAAGGGGTCGCATCCGCGCCGGTCGCGGATGCGGTTTCGGCTCTCACTAATCTCGGCTATTCGCGCGACCAGGCGGCAAATGCCGTGGCCTCGGCCCTGAAAAATGGCGGCGACGGGGGCGATAGCGCCAAGCTGATCCGGCTGGGCTTGAAGGAACTGGCGCGGTGAGGCCTTTCTGCGGCCACAATGGGATTGAACGAGAGGGGTGACGCGATCGCACTGGATCGGATGCCGAACCCGCACTATGGTTGCCAAGCGCGGCGCCACCGAAGCCCGTACGATCCAGCCCGAAATGGAAGTTTGAGATGAGTGAAGCCGCACGCCTGATTGCGCCGGAAAAGCGGGGCGAGGATCTCGATTCGACCCTGCGTCCGCAGTCGCTCGACGAGTTCACCGGTCAGGCGGAGGCCCGTGCCAATCTCAAGATCTTCATAGAGGCGGCGCGCAATCGAGGCGAGGCCCTCGACCACGTTCTGTTCGTCGGCCCGCCCGGACTTGGAAAGACGACGCTGGCGCAGATCATGGCGAAGGAACTCGGCGTCAATTTCCGCTCGACTTCCGGGCCGGTCATCGCCAAGGCGGGCGATCTGGCGGCGCTTCTCACAAATCTCGAAGAGCGCGATGTGCTCTTCATTGACGAAATTCACCGGCTGAGCCCGGCTGTCGAGGAAATCCTCTATCCGGCGATGGAGGATTTCCAGCTCGATCTCATCATCGGCGAGGGACCGGCGGCGCGCTCGGTGAAGATCGATCTGTCCAAGTTCACCCTGGTTGCCGCGACGACTCGCCTCGGGCTGCTGACGACACCGCTGCGCGACCGCTTCGGCATTCCGGTGCGGCTCAATTTCTACACGGTCGATGAGTTGGAGCTGATCGTCCGGCGCGGCGCGCGGCTGATGGGCCTCGGCATGACCGACGAAGGCGCTCGCGAAATCGCCCGCCGGGCGCGCGGGACGCCGCGCATTGCCGGGCGCCTTCTGCGGCGCGTGCGCGATTTCGCCGAGGTCGCCCGCGCGGAGGCCGTGACGCGGGAGCTTGCCGACGAGGCACTGACGCGCCTGCTCGTCGACAATATGGGTCTCGACCAGCTCGACCGCCGCTATCTGACGATGATCGCCCAGAATTTCGGTGGCGGGCCCGTCGGCATCGACACGATCGCAGCCGGGCTCTCCGAACCGCGCGACGCGATCGAGGACATCATCGAGCCCTATCTCATCCAGCAGGGTTTCATCCAGCGCACCCCGCGCGGCCGCGTGCTGACGGCTAATGCCTGGAAGCATCTCGGCCTCAATCCGCCCAAGGATATCGAGGCGGCGCAATTCCGGCTGACAATCGAGGACGACTGAGATGGTCACTCGCCGCGATTTCATGAAAATGGTCGGCGGCGGGTTCGCAAGCTTCGCAGCGCTCGGCGGCTACGCCTTTGCCGTCGAGCCGCTCGCGCGCCTCTCTGTCGCACGCTATCATCTGACCCCACCCGGCTGGACGCCGGGGCTTAAGCTCCGTGTCGTCGCGCTAGCCGATCTGCATGCCTGCGAGCCCTGGATGTCGGCCGAGCGCATCGTCGCCATCTGCAAGCGTGCGAACAGCCTCGGCGGAGACATCGCCGTGCTTCTCGGTGATTATGCCTCGGGGATGAATTTCGTTACGCGCTACGTCCATTCGAGCGAATGGTCGAAGGCCTTGTCGACGCTAAGGGCACCACTGGGCGTGCATGCGGTCATGGGCAATCACGACTGGTGGGAGGACAGGACCGCCCAGAAGAACGGCGGCGGCGAGACTTTCGCTCACCGGGCGCTGGCGGGCGTCGGCATCGAAGTCCACAGCAATCACGCCGTCCGTCTGGAGAAGGACGGGTTCCGCTTCTGGCTCGCGGGGCTCGAAGACCAGCTTGCGCTTCGTCCTGGCAAGATCTGGAGCCGGCGACGCATGATCGGGCTCGACGATCTCGACGGGACGCTCGCGCAGGTGAGCGACGATGCGCCGATCATCCTGCTTGCCCACGAGCCCGACATTTTCCCGCAAGTGCCGTCGCGGGTCTCGCTCACGCTCTCCGGTCACACCCATGGCGGCCAGGTACGCTTCGCCGGCCTTTCTCCGGTCGTGCCCTCCCGCTTCGGCGATCGTTACGCCTATGGCCATATCGTCGAGGAGGATCGCAATCTGATCGTTTCCGGCGGTCTCGGCTGCTCGATCGCCCCGATCCGCTTCGGCGTGCCGCCGGAGATCGTGGTGGTCGATCTTGGGTAGGAGTGGCTGCATTACCGGCACTGGCCTCTCATCCGGCTGCCGCCACCTTCTCCCCGCTCGCGGGGAGAAGGGACGCGCGGCATCCTTTTGCTCCCATCAGCGCTTTTTTGCCCATCAGCGCTGCTGAGTGGAGAAGGGGTCGCAGCACGCTCCCGTCCCCTCGCGCCGCTTGCGGGGAGAGGGTAGGGTGAGGGGCAATCGCCAACGTACCGACGGCTGCCACCCAATTTTATCGCACATCCTCCGCCAATTCCCGGATGGTCGCAGCCAATCGCTCGCTCCCGCCCGGTAGCCATCCAAGCGCACGCAGTCTGTCCGTGGACATCTCCCTGAAGCCATTCGGATCGGCGGCCGGCGGCAAAGCATGGGGACAGCCGGTTGCCGATTGAAGTACTGCGAGGATTTCACGGTTGTCCATCAGCACGTCCGAGACGTTGAAGACCATACCTGAGACTTTCGCCGCATCCGCTTCCAGCATCAGGCGCACGGCGTGGGCGACGTCGTCGCCATGGACTTCCGTGCCGATGCGGGGTCGCACGGGCCTGCCGGCGAGATAATCGGCGAAGAGGCCGCTCCATTTGTGGCGTCGGCCGGGGCCGGCCGGACCGTAGACGCCGGTCACACGCAGGCTCGTCGTGACGAAGCCAGGGGCGGTGAGCGACTTGAGCGCGTCTTCGGCGGCGAGTTTCACCTCACCGTACAGCGTGTCCGGTTCGGGGTTTGTCGCCTCGTCGAGGACGGGACAGGAGGTTCTGCCATAGACGGCGCGGCTGGAAAGAAAGATGCAGCGGTGCACTCCCGCGGTGCGCGCCTCTTCGAAGAGGCGGACGGAGCCGTCGAGATTGGCGCGGCGGAAGCCCGCCGGGTCGTCTCCTTCGCCGCCCCGGTACCTGCCCTCGACATGTTCGAAGGCGGCGTGGACGAAACAATAGACGTCGTCGAAGGCGGCGATCTGATTGCGATCCGGATCGAGGCAAAGCGGCATATGGGCGGCCGGCTGGGAGAAGAAGCTTGCCGCCGGCGGCGAGCGGCCGCCGACCGTCACCTCATAGCTGCTTGCAAGCAGATGTTCGACGATGAAGCGGCCGACGAATCCGGTGCCGCCGGAGACCAGGACGCGCGTCATGACGGCGTGCCGGTGCGTGCCGGATTCTCGAGGGTAGCAATATCGGGGATATTCTCGCCCGTGAAATAGGCGTGCCAGAGTTCGATCAAGGGGTGGAGTACGTGCGCGCGCGGATGATCCTTCTCCCACGGCTTCTCATACTGATAATGAAGCACCCCGATCGAGCGCCAGTCCCAGAGGGCGGGCAGGTTGAACCAGACATATTGCAGCATGTTCATCGTCACCGGTAGGCCATGCCAGTCGGGAAAGAATTGTTGTAAGAACGTCTGGTCTGTCCGGGGCCAGAAAGCCTCCGGCGCGTCGAGTGCGACCAGCATTTTCTCGAACGTCGCAAGCGACGGTTCGGCGACGAAGACACCGGAATTCAGCCGGTGGAAATCGGCGAGGCTCTCGTACACATTCGGTGCCGCCGAAAACTCCGGGTAGCGAAACAGCTTGTCGATGTTGCGCAGAACAACCGCGTCGGCGTCTATGAAGACACATCGCTGGTATTCGGCAAGCTGCCAAAGCCGCAGCTTGCAGAAATTGTCGAGCGGAGAATGGAAAACAGGCTTGCGGCCTTTCGTGAAGGGCGCCTTTTCATGCACGGTGCGCCGCGCGTGTCGGGCGTTGAAATCGTCGGAGAGCGGCAGGAGTCCCGTTTCGATCAGACGACAGCCGAAATGAGCAAGCGGCTCGAGCGCAGAGACATCCACTCCGCCCGTGTGCAGTACCACGAGATCCGCCGTCGTTCCCGTGAGGCGGAGGGAGCGAGCAAGCGCGCGCGCTCCGAGTGCATAATCGCCATTGGTGACGAGGGTCACGAAAGCGTGGCGGGCGCGGGGCGTGGAGGAGGGGCGGAGCCCCTCGGAAGCGGTCGTCTGCGCGATCATGAAACGGATTTCAGCCGCTTGCCCTCCGGATCATGGTTGATCAGCGGAGCGATGTCCTTCGTCCAGGCGGAGACGGCCGGCACGCGCGAGCGGTCGACGCGATAGGCGAATTTCTTCGCGACGTCGACGATCTCCGAAAGCAGCCCGTCCTCGAGGCGGATGGGCTCAAGCCCGAGCGCCAGGAACTTTTCATTGTGCACCACGAGCTCGTTCTCCGCCGCTTCCTTGCGCGGGTTCGGCAGCCAGGCGATCTCGGAGCCGGTCATCTTCGCGATCATCTCGGCGAGATCGCGGACACGATGCGTCTCGGTCATCTGGTTGAAGATCTCGACGCGGCTGCCGCGGGCAGGCGGGTTCTTAAGCGC
>JAPSJG010000302.1 GCA_031178305.1 Sinorhizobium sp. | reverse complement strand
GACTCTCCGCTGGAGAATAGATTCCAGAACGACTTCCTGGCAGGCGCCGTTTCGAGGTTCGCCTGCTGCACCGGCCGCTCTATCGGGCTTGGCTGCGGCACCGGCACGTTTTTTCCCTCGCGAGTCGCCTTCTCCAGTGCCTCTTTCTGAACCAGAGCCGCCTGTTTGGCTTCTTCCGCTTCCTTCTGCTCCGCGAGCTTCTTCTCGAGGTCGCTCACCTTCATCAGCTTGCCGGCGTCGAGCGAGGTGCCGGTCGGGGCATAGGCGAGTTCGCGACCCTTGCGCTGCTCGGCGACGATCGCTTTGCGTTCGGCTTCGGTCGGTTCGTACCAGACCATGCCTTCGAACTTCTTCAGCGCCTTTTCGTAGTGGCGCTGATAGTCCTTCTCATGGTTCGCCATGACCACTTGCAGTGCCGGCGGGGTTGACATCGCAGGGCATTGGCCGACCGGATTGAAGGTTCCGTCAGTCTGCTGGTTGAAGACATATTTTTTCTCGCAGACATTCACCTGCGGCGGGCGCTTGGTCACTTCGAACTGGTCGTAGCCGGCCTTCAGCATCTTCCAGAACTCGATGTTCGGATTGTCGCGGTGACGCGCCATGTTCTCCGCCGTCATCCGGAAGGGGAAGGCCTGCAGCTGCACGCTCTCCTGGCCGCCCTTGAAGGCATCGCGTGCGAGCGCGAAGATTTCAATGATCTGCTCGTCGGTCATCGAATAGCAACCCGAAGAGGAGCAGGCGCCGTGGATCATCAGATGCGTGCCGCTGCGGCCGTTGGCCTTGTCATAGGCATTCGGAAACCCGGTATTGATCGCCAGATAATAGCGGGAATAGGGATTCATCTGGTGCGGATAGAGCGGATAGAAACCTTCCGGCGCCTGGCGGTCGCCCTCCTTGATCTTCGGGCCCAGCTTGCCGGACCAGGCGCAGATCTTATAGCTCTTCAGAAGCTGGAAGCGATCCGCCGTATTCGCCTTCCAGACTTCCAGCGTTCCCTCTTCCTTGAAGATGCGCAGCAGGATCGGGGATGTCTTCTGCATCCCCAATTCGCTCATCTTGCTGACCATCTTGCTGGAAAGCTGATACTCGGTCTTGTTCTTGACGTTGGAAACGTTGACCGAGTCGAGCGTTTCGTTGGTGCAGCCGGAAAGCGCGGCTGCGACGGTGGCGGTGATAACAAGATTCCTGAAACGCATCGGCACAAGCCCGTTCTAGCCACAATCCTTCCGTGCACCCCATCCGCCAGTGGAGAGGGCGTCAACGAATCACTACGTCATTAGTCTTCACGAAATCTTAACCCTGCAGGGACCGCCTGCGAATGCCGCTTTTCATGACCCGATGAATATGGCCAAGGTTTGGCCACAGTCCGATTTCCGGTTGCCGAGTCCGAAGGTGTAATCGCGATGGTTCAGGGCGAAGCGGTGAAACCGCGCTTTTTTGCAGCTATTCAGACCTTACAGATTTCGGCCCATGTTCAAGTATTTCTGCCGGCGATCGGCGCGTAGCTCCTCGCCGTTGCGCGCGGACAGCTCCTTCAGCGCGTCGGCGATCACGGTGCCGGTGCGCTCGATCACCGTGTTCGGATCGCGATGCGCGCCGCCGACCGGCTCGGGAATGATGCCGTCGATAATGCCGAGCGCCTTCAGGTCCTCGGCGGTGATCTTCATGCTGCTCGCCGCCTCCTTGGCGCGCGTGGAGTCGCGCCAGAGGATCGAGGCGGCTCCCTCCGGCGAGATGACGCTGTAGATCGCGTGCTCCAGCATATAGACCCGGTTGCCCGTCGCGATCGCGATCGCGCCGCCCGAACCGCCTTCGCCGATCACGACAGTGACGATCGGCACCTTGACGTTCAAGCACATCTCCGTCGAGCGGGCGATCGCCTCGGCCTGGCCACGCTCTTCGGCGCCTACCCCGGGATAGGCGCCGGCCGTGTCGACAAGCGTGATCAGCGGCAGGCCGAAGCGATCGGCCATTTCCATGACGCGGATGGCCTTTCGGTAGCCTTCCGGACGCGGGCTGCCGAAATTGTGCTTGATGCGCGACTTAGTGTCGTTGCCCTTCTCCTGACCGATCACGGCCACGGGCGTGCCGCGAAACCGCGCAAGGCCCGCCTGGATGGCATCATCATTAGCAAAGTTGCGGTCGCCGGCGAGTGACGTGAATTCGCTGAAGAGCGTGGCGGCATAGTCGAGGAAATGTGGCCGCGACGGATGACGGGCGACCTGGGTCTTCTGCCACGGTGACAGTTTGGAATAGATCTCGGCCATCGCGTCGCGGACTCGCCCTTCGAGCCGTGCTATCTCGTCCGACGTGTTCACGCTCTCGTCTTCGCTGGCAAGTTTCTTCAGTTCGAGAATCTTGCCCTCGAGATCAGAAATGGGTTTTTCGAAGTCGAGATAGTTGTGCATGAGATGCGTTTC
This sequence comes from Sinorhizobium sp., assembly GCA_031178305.1. Lineage (GTDB taxonomy): Bacteria > Pseudomonadota > Alphaproteobacteria > Rhizobiales > Rhizobiaceae > Sinorhizobium. The sequence goes on along the minus strand of JAPSJG010000302.1, from coordinate 2,720 downwards.
CGATCGTATTGCGACAAGGACGCCCGGCAAAGCCAACCTGTCCGGCGGTCCTAATCCTGCTTTTTCGCCTGTTTGGCAAGGGGGTGATGGGTCTGGACCAGCGCATGCAGCCGTTCTTCCAGCACATGCGTATAGATTTGTGTCGTCGAAATGTCCGAGTGGCCGAGCAGTTCCTGCACGGCGCGAAGGTCGGCGCCGTTGGCGAGGAGATGGCTGGCGAAGGCATGACGCAGCACGTGCGGCGAGATCGCCGTGACCCGGATACCGGCGCGGGCAGCGAGACTCTTCAAGTCGCGCGCAAAGACCTGGCGCGGCAGGTGGCCGGACTTGCCGTAGGATGGAAAGAGCCAGGGGCTCTCCTCTTCCTTCTGCCGCAGGGCATCGCCATAGGAGCGCATCGCCCGCATTGCAGCGTGCGAGAGCGGCACCAGTCGTTCCTTGCTGCCCTTGCCGCGGATGACGAGGAAACGGCCGTTCTGCGCAAGAACGCTTGCCGGCAGCGACACGAGCTCGCTCACGCGCATGCCGGTCGCATAGAGGAGCTCGATCAAGGCATGCATGCGCAGTTTCGCGAGGGCATCCTCGCCACCGGCCGACGCCTCCGTTTCGGCCTGGCGGATGAGCCTGGTGACATCGTCGATGCTGAGCGTCTTTGGCAGCGCGCGTGCCTTTCTTGGCGCGTCGAGGATGCCCGTCGGGTCGTCGCCGCGCAGGCCTTCGGCATAGAGAAACTTGTAGAATTGCCGGAGCGATGAGAGGCGACGCGCCTGCGAAGAGGACTTGAAGCCTTCGCAGGCGAGATGGGAAAGGTAGCTTCTGAGGTCGTCGGGAGAGGCGTCCATGAGCCGCGTTCCGCGCGAGCGCAAGAAAGCGAGCGCGTCCTTGAGGTCGCGCTCGTAGGATTGAAGCGTGTTGACCGCCGCACCCCTCTCGGCACTCATCATTTCGAGAAAGGCTTCGAGACGTGATGCTGAAAGATCCGTCATTGCGGCTTGTTGACCCGTTCGGAGGGAATACGCACGGTCACGTCCCGTTCCACCGGCTCGACGAAGGTGACGAGAGCCAACATCGTGCCGTAGATCATGCCGGCGACGACGGCGCAGAAGAACAGGAAGCGGAACAGCGTCGGCATTTCATCTCCTCTGCAGGGCGCCGGTAGCAGGCCGTTCAAGATGCACCCGCGAGCCTCCGCGGGCCGGCGTATGCTGAGCCTATATGAACGGCCCCGTCGCCAAGTTCAAGAACCGGTCTTCGGGCCGCGCCACGACTTGACGCCCTCCGCCGATTTGTCGATACCGGTATGGAATGGGGAAGATGAGCCGCAATGAACGATGTGACCGAACCGGTTTCTGCGACGCTTGCCGAACGGGCAAAGCGCTCCCTCGGTAAGCGCAATCTCATCTTCATCGGCCTGATGGGAGCGGGAAAATCAGCGATCGGTCGGATGACCGCCCAGGCGCTCGGCATTCCCTTCGTCGATTCCGATCATGAGATCGAGCGGGTCTCGCGCATGACGATCAGCGAGCTTTTTGCCGCCTATGGCGAGGAGGAGTTCCGCGCGCTGGAAGCCCGCGTGCTGAAGCGGTTGCTCAGATCCGGTCCGCGCGTCGTCTCGACCGGGGGCGGCGCCTATATCAACGAACGGTCCCGCCGCCAGATCAAGAAGGGCGGACTGACCGTCTGGCTCAAGGCGGATCTCGATGTCCTCTGGGAGCGGGTGAACAAGCGCGACACCCGTCCGCTCCTGAAGACGGAAAACCCGAGACAGACGCTCGAAAACCTGATGCGGGCGCGCTACCCGATCTATGCCGAGGCGGACCTCATCGTCCTGTCGCGCGACGTGAAAAAGGAAAGGATGGTGGAGGAGGTCCTCGCCGCCATCGCCGATTGCCAGAAAGCCGAAACGCCATGATGAGCCAAGTGATGCCCGCCGAACGCAAGGTCCGCGTGAATCTCGGAGACCGTTCCTACGACATCCTCATCGGCCCCGGCCTGATCGCCGCCGCGGGCAGGGAGATCGCCTCGCGCCTCAAGGGGCGCAAGATGGCGGTCATCACCGATGCGAATGTCGCGCCGCGTTATCTCGAACCGTTGATGGCGAGCCTCGAGGCAAGCCACATCGAGGCCGTATCGCTGGTGCTCCCCGCCGGCGAGAAGACCAAGAGCTTCGAGCACCTCATCCCGGTCTGCGACGCCATCCTCGGCGCGAGAATCGAGCGGAACGACGCGGTGGTCGCGCTCGGCGGCGGCGTGATCGGCGACCTCACCGGCTTCGCCGCCGGGATCGTGCGCCGCGGCTCGCGCTTCATCCAGGTGCCGACATCGCTCTTGGCGCAGGTCGATTCCTCCGTCGGCGGCAAGACCGGCATCAACTCGCCGCATGGCAAAAACCTGATCGGCGTCTTTCACCAGCCCGATCTCGTTCTGGCCGACACGGACGTGCTCGATACGCTTAGCCCGCGCGAGTTCCGCGCCGGTTATGCGGAGGTCGCGAAATACGGGCTGATCGACAAGCCGCACTTCTTCAAATGGCTCGAGGAGAACTGGAAGGCGGTCTTTGCCGGAGGTGCGGCGCGGATCGAGGCGATTGCCCTCAGTTGCCAGGCGAAAGCCGATGTCGTCGCTGCCGACGAACGGGAAAACGGTATGCGTGCACTGCTCAATCTCGGCCACACTTTCGGCCATGCATTGGAGGCCGCAACCGAATACGATAGTAGTCG
>JAPSJG010000301.1 GCA_031178305.1 Sinorhizobium sp. | reverse complement strand
CAGCGGCTCGAGGAGGCGCGCACTATCGCGCTTACGGACGACGCCCGGCAGATGTCGGCCCTGGCGATCGCCGATTGCGACGCCGATATCCTCTGCCTGCAGGAGGCGGACAGCATGGCGGCGCTGCAGGCCTTCGAATATGGCTATCTCTTCCGCATGGTCAGCAACGGCTATCGCCAGAAATACCTGATCGAGGGCAACGACTCTCGCGGCATCGACGTGGCGGTCCTGATGCGGGAAGAGACGCGCGACGGACAGAAGATCGAGTGCCTGGAGGTGAAAAGCCATGCGGCGCTCACCTATCAGGACCTTGATCTCTTCGACGACGAACTGGCGCAGACCAACCGACCGGGCGACCGGATATTTAAGCGGGACTGCCTGGAGGTCGATTTGAGGATCGGCGGCCGTCCGCTGACGCTCTATCTCGTGCACTTCAAGTCGATGGGGCCGGCGCGCGGGGGACTTGACGGCCGACAGGCGACGATGGCGTTGCGCTTTGCCGAGGCCAAGGCCGTACGGCACATCATTGAAAACCGCTTCGGCCGAACACAGGCGGGTGAGAAGATGTTCGCCATCTGCGGCGACATGAACGACTATCAGGAAAGGATCGACGTTCTGGGCGATCGGCGCAATGGCTACGAATTCGTACCGCGTGAGGAGGCGAGGAGCGCGCTTGACGTCTTTACCCGTGACGGGTTCGTCGAAAATCCGGTCATCAAGCGGCCGGTGCTCGACCGCTGGACCTTGTTCCACAGCCGAGGTCCGCAAGAGCGGCATCTCTGCCAACTCGACTATATATGGCTCTCCCCCGCGCTTGCCCGCCGCAATGCCAGCCGAATCCCGGAAATCATTCGTGCCGGCCAGCCTTACCGCACGATCTTTCCCGTGGGCCAAGAGGTGGAGCGCTATCCGCGTACGGGCTGGGACCGGCCCAAGGCCTCCGACCATTGCCCGCTCGTCATGACGCTGGATATCTGACGATGGTCCTTCTCGAAAGCAACCGGCCGCATTGGCCCGCGGCGCTGTCGTTGCCACGGCCGACGAGATCTTGCGCGGGTTGCCGCCCATATCGCCTCGACCCGCATCCGGAAATCGAGGAGGCGGTCGCGATCCGCTCGCCGGATCCGATGGCGCACAACTATCCGGAATTCACTCCGCCGATCCTCGAATGGCTGTTTTCGCGAGATGTCCGGTAGCGCTTTTTTTGCCTTGCCGGTCGGGGCGAGTCCGTTGCAAGTTTCGTGGCGATTTCGAAATGCATGTCGCCAACTGTGCTGCGGATAGGAATTTGAGGGGACATTGGATGGCACGGCGCTATGCAATCTACGACGTCTTCACCAGTAAACGTCTCGAGGGGAACCCCCTCGCAGTGGTATTCGGCGCTGATGGCTTGAGCGATGCGGCCATGCAGGCGATTGCGCAGGAGTTCAACCTCTCGGAGACCGTTTTCATCCACCGGCCTGCGAGCGCGGCCCACTCGGCGCGCTTAAGGATTTTCACGCCCGCACATGAGTTGCCCTTTGCCGGCCATCCGACAGTCGGCGCGGCGGTGGCGATCGCGGAGGACCTCCACGGCAACTCCGACAGGAGGCTCGATCTCATGCAACTGCTCGAAGAGCAGGTCGGACCGGTGCGCGCGGCCGTGCGGCTGAAGCCGGGGGAGGCGACCTTTGCCGAATTCGACCTGCCGCGAAAACCGATCCGGCTCGAGGCCCGCTTCGACAAGGAGGCGATTGCAGATGCGTTAAGCCTCAAGGTGACGCAGCTAGGCTTCGAAAACCATGCCATTTCGTTCTGGAGCGCAGGTGTTCCCTTCGTCATGCTGCCACTGCACGACATCGCGGCGGTCGCCGCCGTCGAATTCAACCCGGAACGGTGGGAGCGGCTTGCGCCGCTTGCCGAAGGCAGGCTGGCGGCAGCCTATCTCTATTGCCGAGGCGGCATCAATCACATGGCCCGCTTTCATGCCCGCATGTTCGCGCCGGAGATGAGCATTGGCGAGGACCCGGCCACGGGTGCGGCCGCAGCGGCGCTTGCGGGCGCAATCAATCTCTTCGACGAACTGGTGGACGGACACCACTCGATCCTGATCGAGCAGGGGGTGGAGATGGGCCGACCCTCGTTCATCCACCTGCACCTCGACGTCACCGGGGGCAGGATATCCAACGCCCGGATCGGCGGTCACGCGGTGAAGATCGCCGGCGGGGAGCTGATCCTCTGAGGCCGCGCGGAGCGACCGCATGACGACGGTTCTGAGCTCGAATGGGCGTGCCGAGAAGGCGAATTTTTTCCCAAGATTCTTGAAAGGGTGCTGGACAAGCCGAACGAAGGCCATTATACGCCCCTCCATACCGCTGCGACGCGGTCCTGGACGGGTGATTAGCTCAGTTGGTAGAGCAGCTGACTCTTAATCAGCGGGTCCACGGTTCGAGCCCGTGATCACCCACCAAAATCAATAACTTAGCAGACCACCAAGGAACGGTTTGGAAAAACCAACAGCTGGTTTGGAAGTCTGTTCACTTATCCCTCATCGCCGGTCCACAATCCGGAGCACGCTCACCTGGCCCACGCTGAGATCGGCTTCCTCTGGACCGTCGTCGAAAACAGCCGCAAGGGCCGCCGCATAATCGGCCAATGCGAAGAGGGCAAGCCGCAGGGCGCCATGGATACCGGCCTGCCGCTTCCGGAGCGAGCCGGCGTCCTTCGTTGGTTCGTCCGTATTGGTGACGCGATCATCTGGGCCGGAAGCCCGGAAGAGTTGCGCAGTACACCGCGCCTGATGAGAACGGCGCGGAGGCGCCGATCCCGCCGAAGTCGGTGACCTTCGTACCGGCCAAGCTCACTGACAACCGCGCTCTCATGGCGGCGGACCCGAGCGATCTGGCCAGCCTCATGGCATTGCCTACGGTCGAGCGGGAACGTCTCCGCGGCAACTGGAAGATCCGGCCGGCTGCCGGTCTCTACTTCCAGCGCGCCTGGTGCCAGCTGGTTGACGCCGCGCCGCATGACATTCGTTGGATGCGCGGCTGGGACTTGGCAGGCACGCCGAAGACAGAAAGCAATGATCCGGACTGGACTGCTGGAACGCTGATGGGGAAGACGCCGGACGGTCGGTACTTCATTGCGGACCACCGGCGCGATCGTTTGTCACCAGCTGGCGTCGAGCGGATGATCAAGAACACGGCGACGGCGACGGAAGAGCGGTTGCCATCTCATTGCCACAGGATCCGGGGCAGGCAGGCAAGAGCGAGGTGGCGACCCTGACGAAGATGCTGGCCGGTTTCAGCGTTCGCTCATCACCGGAGAGCGGCGACAAGATCACGAGGTTCAGTGGCTTCTCGGCTCAGGCCGAGGCGGGCAATGTCTTCGTGATCCGCGGCCGTTGGAACGAGGACTGGTTCACCGCCTTGGAGAGCTTCCCCGAGGCGACGCATGACTACGATGCGGACAGCACGAGCAGAGCATTCAACGCGCTGATCTCATCGCCCCCGGTGACGACGACCACGACGGTACAGGGGCTATATTGAGGCTGGGGCTCTTCACTGTCCGGACAGATGCCGAGCGAGGGTCCAGCCTTCGTACCCCGATACCCGGATCTTCTGCCATCCGTGTGTCGAGTAGGGCAGGAACTGGATTTCGCACTGGTTCGGCGGGAGCTCTTTGATGACGCGCGAGTGATCGGACGGATAGGCGCGGACGGGTAACCTCTTCTGTCCAGAGATGCCATCGACGCAGTACATAGCTGGCGACACCATAGAGATAAACCGACGGTTGACCCATCCGCCATTGTGTCCGTCTTCAATCGGGCACCATTGCCCCTTGCAGTTGGCAACCACCATGACGCCGCACCGGCCATAGCGGAGCTTCGACACGACCCTGCTGCTGGCGGAACCCGCAGATCGCATATTTAGCGCGTCGTCGGGCCTTACGTTAACGACGCAATGCTCTTCGCCGACGGCAATCTGAGCATTGGCGGGGAAGGCGACGAAGGCCATCGCCGTCATCATGCTGGCGAATAGGATTGATGTGCGCATTGGATCTTCTCCTTGGTCCAGACAATACGTCGAGCCGGCTGAACTATGTCTGAATAGGACGACAATATGAGTGATGCCGTCGAGACCAAACACCCAGCCTATCGCGAGCGCGTCGATGAATGGTCCCTGATGAGGGACACCGCCGGCGGCGAGAAAGAGGTGATAGGAGCAGGAGTTGCGTATCTACCTCAGCCTTCCGGCTTCAAGGCCCAGGCTGACGGCGGTACCGCACTTTATGACGCTTACCAGAAGCAGGCCCAGTTCCCGGAGATCGTCCTGCCGACGATCCACGGCATGGTTGGCGTCATCCACAGGACCGAAGCACAGATCGAGCTTCCCGATGCGATGCAGCCGCTTTGGGAGAAGGCAACGAAGGATGGGCTCCCTCTTGAGGCTCTGCATCGCCGGATCACTGCAGAGCTCTTGACCACCGGCCGCTATGCTCTGCTCGCTGATGCTGCCACAGAAGGTTCGGACCTGCCTTGGCTTGCCGGCTACACCGCTGAGGCTCTGATCAACTGGGCCGATGATCGTTCTATGTTTGTCCTCGACGAGAGCGGCTTGAGACGAGAAGGCTTTCGCGGGAACCAGAGCAGCGCTTCCGCGTGCTGGAGATGAAGGACGGCACCTATACCGTCCAGACCTATACCGGCTCGGAACGGGCGCCAGGTGATGAGGTAACACCATCGGGCAGGGGCAATGCCAAGCTGAATGAGATACCTTTCGTCGTGATTGGCGCGCGCGATCTGTCGTTGCCTCCGGAGCTTCCGCCGCTACTCGGTGTCGCTCGATCGGCCATTGCTCTCTATCAGCTGTCCGCGGACTATCGCTGGCAGTTGTTCATGACAGGGCAGGAGACGCTGGTTGTCATCAATGGCGATCCGCCGTCGGCTGTCGGCGCTGGCGCGGTCATCGCGATCAGCAGGGCTACAATGCTGGCGCTCCTGATGTGAAATACGTCGGACCGGCCGGGACAGGCATTGCTGCTCACCGGACTGCGATCCTGGACGAGAGGCAAAACGCGGCACAGTCCGGCGCTCGGCTGTTCAACAGCTCGGAGAGCAAGTCGGCGGAGAGCGGTGACGCGCTGCGGATACGGTTCGCTGCAGTGACGGCTA
>JAPSJG010000300.1 GCA_031178305.1 Sinorhizobium sp. | reverse complement strand
GGCGCGAGGCGACGGACCACACGCAATATGTCCGACATCATGGTGCCGCGGCCCGGCCCGATCTCGGCAATGATAGCGCCCTCGGGGGAACCGTGCTGCTGCCAGGCATGGACGAGGAAGACGCCGATCATTTCGCCGAAGAGCTGGCTCACCTCCGGCGCGGTAGTGAAGTCGCCGGCAGCCCCGAAGGGCTCGCGGACACGGTAGTAGCCATGCTCAGGATCGGCGAGGCACATGGAGAAATAGTCGGTGACGCTGATCGGCCCGTTGGTCTTGATCAGGGCTTTGATCTTGTCCGCAAGAGGATTCGTCATGCATCCGTCCAATCATGTGGCGATAGCTGCCGCCCGCCGTGCCCGGAAGATGGACCATATTCCGGCAATCGCCATCGGGGCCGAGAGGAGCATGCCCATGGTCAGCCAGCCACCGAAAAGATAGCCGATCTGCGGGTCCGGTTCGCGGAAGAACTCGACGAAGATGCGGCTCGCCGCATAGCCGCAGACGAAGATGCCGGTAACGAGTCCCGGGCTTTTCAGCGCTTTCCGGAGATAGACGAAATAGGCGAGCACCGCCAGAAGCAAGATGCCTTCGAGCGCGGCCTCGTAGAGTTGACTCGGGTGGCGCGCAAACGGTCCTCCCGTCGGGAAGACGATCGCCCATGGCATCGAGGACAGGCGACCCCAGAGCTCGCCATTGATGAAATTGGCGATTCGGCCGAAGAAGAGGCCGATCGGGACAACGGCGGCCACAACGTCGAGCAGGCTCCACACCGCAATCGCATGTCTGCGGGCAAAAATGATTATCGCAAGCGTGGTGCCGAGCAGACCACCGTGGAAGGACATGCCGCCGTTCCAGATTTCTAACGCCCGGATCGGATCCCGAAGGACGGCCTCGAAGTCGTAGAAGAGGATATAACCAATGCGCCCGCCTAGCACGATGCCACCGGCCGCCCAGAGCAGGAAATCGTCGAGTTGCGTGGAGCTGAGAGCAGGGTTGCCGTTGCGCCAGATCCCAGGGTTCTGAAGGATGCGCCTGGCATAAAACCAGCCGAGCAGGATGCCGGCGACATAGGCGAGGCCGTACCAGCGCACGGCGAGAGGCCCGATGGTGAAGATGACGGGGTCGATTTCGGGGAACGGGAGAATTGCGAGGCGAGTCGCTAGAGTTTCCAAGGTTTTTTCTCGTGGCCGGACCGATTGTTTTGGCGGAACATGGCGATCGAATTCGCTGGGGTCAAGTCACCAGCGCTGCCACCGAGCCGTTCGCGTGCTTTATTTCCTTGCATCCTCTCTCCGGCGATCCTACCTGAAATTCATGTAAATTTCTGGGCTTCGAATGGGAGCCGAAAGGGAGATCAGGACGATGAGCACAGGCGCCAACCGTATTCTCGATGATTTCGCCAAGCTGATGACGGATGCCGCTGGCGCGGCCCAGGGTGTCCGTCGCGAGGTCGAGGCGGCATTTCGTGCTCAGGCCGAAGGCTGGCTGAACTCGCTCGATGTCGTCAAGCGCGAAGAATTCGAAGCCGTTCGGGAGATGGCCGCCAGGGCGCGCGACGAGAATGATGTGCTGCGTGCCCGCCTCGAAGCATTGGAAGCACGCCTCGCTGCGGCCGGTCCGCTGCCCGGCGCAGTGACGACGGGCAAGTAGGCGACGTGCATCTCTCCGCTACCGAGAGAATCGCGCATTCTCGATAAATTGTAATCGACATATTAGGGCGCGGCGCGGCTGCGCCTTGGTTCGCGCCCATGGTCGACGAGCTTGCACTGACGGCCGGTCCACAATCGTCAGGGTTAACAAATCCTGAAAAGTTTTCCACCTGTGGACACTGCCAAAAAAGCCTTATCGCAGAGTCGGTTAAGCATCCGTGCTGAATCGAAATCGCAACGGGAAGACCGCTCGCCCCTCTAAATTTTCAGCTTGGGGGCTGGCAGGCAGACTCTGCCGTTATACACTGATTTTAAATGATGATTCGAAACGGGCCGCGCAAGCTCCGGGCAGGGTAAGTCAGCCAGGGTGGTCGCGGGTCCAGCAATCATAGTGTCCGTATCCGGTGTTTGGGTTTGCAGCGTTGCGTCGTGTGAACGTGGCTTTGCGCGCCCGTGCCGTGCCTTCAAGGTGATGCATGAGCCTTTTGGAAGTGGAAGTCGAGCGCCAATCCAATCCGGTCGATATGATCGAATTCGTTGCCGCCAATAATGACTGGTCGTTCGAGCGGTCAGGCGAAGACGAGATCGCCATGACGGTCGAGGGGCGATGGGCGGACTATCACGTGTCCTTCTCCTGGATGGAAGAGTTCGAGGCTCTGCATCTTGCCTGCGCCTTCGACGTCAAGGTTCCCGAAAGCCGGGTCAACGAGGTGATCCGGCTGCTCTCGCAGATCAACGGCCAAGTGCTGATGGGACATTTCGACCTCTGGCGCCAAGAAGAGGTCATCATCTTCCGGCAATCTCTGTTGCTTGCCGGCGGTGCGGAGCCGACGAACCGGCAAGTCGAGGTGTTGCTATCGAGCGCGCTCGATGCCTGCGAATCCTATTACCAGGCGTTCCAGTTCGTCGTCTGGTCCGGCATGGACGCGCAGCGCGCTGTCGATACGGTGCTGTTCGAAACCGTTGGAGAGGCTTGAGATGAGTGCAGCGCTTTCCGGTCCGATCGTCCTCGTCGGTGCCGGCAACATGGGCGGCGCGATGCTCGGCGGCTGGCTGAAGAGCGGTGTCAGCGGCGGCGAGGTCCTCATCATCGATCCGGGACCGCCTCCCGCCATGGCCAAACTGATCTCTGACAACGGTGTGCGCCACGCAACCTCCGTGCCCGAGGGCATCGAGGCGGATGTCCTGTTCCTTGCCGTGAAGCCGCAGGTCATGGATGCGGCGCTGCCGCCCTTGAAAGGCCTCGTCGGCCCTCGGACGGTGATCGTTTCCGTTGCCGCCGGCAAGACGCTCGGCTTCATCGAGAGCCACCTCGGCGAGGCGGCGATTGTGCGGGCGATGCCGAACACGCCGGCGCTGATCGGTCGCGGCGTGACTGGCGCCTTCTCCAATGCGCGGGTGACGGAACAACAGCGCGCACTCGTCCATGATTTGCTGAATGTCAGCGGCCCGGTCCAATGGGTTTCGAGCGAAGCGGATATCGATGCGGTGACCGCCCTGTCCGGTAGCGGCCCGGCCTATGTCTTCTATCTCGTCGAGTGCATGGCGGAGGCCGGGCGCAAGCTTGGCCTGGAGGCGGACCTCGCCATGCGGCTTGCTCGGGAAACCGTCGCGGGGGCTGGTGAACTCCTGCATCAGTCCCCCGACGATGCCGCACGCTTGCGGCAGAACGTGACCTCGCCCGGCGGCACCACGGCGGCCGCGCTCGCCGTGCTTATGGCGGAGGACGGCATGCAGCCGCTTTTCGACAAGGCCATCGCGGCCGCCCGCAAGCGCGCCGAAGAACTGGCCGGCTCCTAGGACGTCGCGACTTCGACCAAGCCGCTCAACTATCTACGATGCTCCGTTCTCAGGTGTCGCGGGAGAATGCCTTATCGTATCCGAACAGAGGGCGGAGCACCGAGCGGATCGCAAGAACACAGATCTTGCCAATTGCCGCGCTGCGTTGCCGGCGCGCCAGAGCATGAAGCTGCTGGCCGTCGAGGATTTCCCGCTTCTGTTCGTGCATCGACTTTCTCCGCCGATCTCAAAGTTGACGACACGAGAACGATAAGGGCAGTCGCTGCCGGCGATAATCCGTGCTAGCTTCCGTTCATCTGTGACGATTTGGAATAGATGCAATGGATCGACAGGAGGCCATGGCGGTGTTTCTCGCCGTTGTCGAGGAGGGGGATTTTTCCGCAGCGGCGCGGCGTCTCAGGATGACGCCCTCGGCCGTAAGCAAGATTGTCGGCCGGCTCGAAGCTCGGCTTGGCGTGAGGCTGCTGCAACGCTCGACCCGCAGCATCAGCCTCACGGCGGAGGGGCACGCTTTCGCGGGGTCGACCCGCCGCATCCTCAGCGACTTGGAGGAGGCCGAACTTGCAATCCAGCCGGGCGCCGAGCCGCGCGGTCGGCTGCGCGTCAGCCTTCCAAGCGCCTTCGGTCACCGCCTCATCGTCCCGATGCTGCCGGCCTTCATCGGCCGGTATCCCGCAATAGAACTCGAGCTGGATTTCACCGACGCGCTCGTCGATCTCGTCAATGGCGACGCTGACGTGGCCGTGCGCGTAGCGGCGCAAAGCGACTCCACGTTGATCACGCGACGACTCGCGCCCAATCGGCGCATCATCTGCGCGGCGCCCGGGTATCTGGAGCGATATGGTGTTCCCCAGACCCCCGACGATCTTGAGAAACACGTCTGTCTCGGAATTACCTCCCGCGGTCGCCTCAACGTCTGGGAATTCGACGAAGGCGGTCGACGCCGGTCGATACGCGTTCGAAGTTCCGTGGAGGCAAACAGCACTGAGGCCCTGCGTCGGCTCGCGCTTGCCGGCATGGGTGTCGTACGGCTATCGGAGATTCTCGTCGGCCCCGATATCAGCGCTGGCCGCCTGAAATCGTTGCTCATTGACAGCAACCACGCGGAGGCCGAGCCGATCAGCGTGGTCTACCCGCATCGCCGCTTCCTGTCGCCACGCGTGCGCGCCTTCGTCGATTTCCTCGTCGAGCAGTTTGCGCATCCGCCGTGGGAGACGCAACTGCAGTAGTGGCTCCTCTGTGTCGCGCGTGCTTCCGAAATGCGCCGTATTCAGCTAACTCATGACGCGAACGAGTTTGGAAGATAGGAACCGTAATGCCGGAACTCATTGAATTTTCCGATTTCGAGCGCGTCGATATCCGTGTCGGCACGATCCTGGAGGCCGAAGTCTTTCCGGAGGCGCGCAAGCCTGCCTACAAGTTGAAGATCGATTTCGGCCCGGAGATTGGCGTCAGGAAATCATCGGCCCAGATCACCATGCACTACAAGCCCGAGGAACTTGTCGGCCGGCAGGTGCTCGGTGTCGTCAATTTCCCGCCGCGCCAGATCGGCCCGGTGCGCTCCGAGGTGCTGACCCTCGGTTTCGAGGATGAGGCCGGCGCAATCGTGCTTGCCGCGACCGAAAGGCCGGTGCCGAACGGCAGCAAGCTGATGTGAACTGCATTGCCGGGACTTCCAGCCTGACCATTGCCTTCCTCATTCCTGTGACAAGCACAGGAGTGATACCA
>JAPSJG010000299.1 GCA_031178305.1 Sinorhizobium sp. | reverse complement strand
TTGTAGCCCATCGCGCCGAGCTCCCGCTGGAACTTGGCAATCGTCGCGTCGTCCAGGTTCTTCTTCCAGTTGAACGAGGGCGAGCAATTATAGGCGAGCAGCTTGCCTGGATGGGCCTTGTGCACGCCCTCGGCGAATCTACGCGCCTGCTCCAGGTCCGGCTTCGAAGTCTCGCACCAGATGAGGTCGCAATGCGGCGCATAGGCGATGGCGCGAGCTATGCAGGGCTCGAGGCCATTCTTCACCTGGTAGAAACCCTCGACAGTGCGGCCGGCATCGTAATCGACGAAGGGCCGGTCGCGCTCGTCGATGTCCGAGGTGAGCAGCTTCGCCGCTTCGGCGTCGGTGCGGGCGATGACCAGCGTCGGCACGCCCATCACGTCGGCGGCAAGTCGGGCGGCGTTCAAGTTACGAATATGCGCCGCGGTCGGTATCAGCACCTTGCCGCCGAGATGGCCGCACTTCTTCTCGGATGCGAGCTGGTCCTCATAATGCACGCCCGCGGCACCCGCTTCGATGAAGGCCTTCATGATCTCGAAAGCGTTGAGCGGCCCGCCGAAGCCGGCCTCCGCGTCGGCGACGATCGGCGCGAACCAGGTCTCGACCGAAAGGCCCTTGCCTTCCGCAGTCTCGATCTGATCGGCGCGCTGCAACGTGCGATTGATGCGTTTGGCCAATTCCGGCGCCGCGTTGGCCGGGTAGAGCGACTGGTCGGGATACATGGCGGATGCGGTATTGGCATCAGCCGCGACCTGCCAGCCGGAAAGATAGATCGCCTTCAAGCCCGCGCGCACCATCTGCATCGCCTGGTTCCCCGAAAGGGCGCCGAGCGCGTTGACGAAGTTCTCCTCATGAATGAGCTTCCAGAGGCGGTTCGCGCCCATTTCTGCCAGCGAGTAACGGATCTCGACCGAGCCCCGAAGGCGCTTCACGTCCTCGGCGGAATAGGGGCGCTCGACACTGTCGAAACGACCTTGCGGCGCGCTCGGAACGAGTTTGTAAAAATCAGTCATTAATGTCTCCTCACAAAAATTCGATAGGTCTTCGAGTTTCGTCTACGCAGCTAATCCTCGGTAAGGTCATGTGACAGTTTTTACATTGCGCTGCGTTATGAGGCTACGGAAATCATCTAATCAAGCCGATCTAAAGGGTTAGCCTGTATTGCGTTTGACAATGCGCTGAAGTAAATTTGTAAATAATGTAAAGGCAAGTCTTGTGCGCCCGCTTGTAAAGGAGTTACAATTGGCTGAGAACAAGATTTTCGCCGGCCCCCGCGTCAGGCGTATCCGCAACGGACTTCAATTGACGCAGACTGCCATGGCGGAGGCGCTCGGAATCTCGCCGTCCTATCTGAACCTGATCGAGCGCAACCAGCGGCCGCTGACGGTGCAATTGCTGCTTAAGCTGGCTTCGGTCTACAAGGTTGACCTCGACGAGCTACAGGGCGAGACGGGCGGCAGCCTGCCGCACCTGCGTGAGGTCTTTGCCGATCCTTTGCTCGCTGCCGAGCTCCCGGGGGATCAGGAACTGATCGAGGTCACCGAAGCGGCGCCGAACGTCGCAGGCGGCGTCGTCAAGCTTTATCGCGCCTATCGTGAACAAGCGTTGCGGCTGAAGGACCTCGCGGACCTCCTGGCCGGACAGGGGCACATGGCGGCACTCTCCGATACGCGCCTGCCGATCGACGAAGTTCGCGAGGCCTTTGAGGCGCGGCCTCATCATTTCGCGCGAATCGAGGAGGCGATGGAAGCCTTTCACGCGAGCCTCTCTCCCGGCGACGATCTCTCGAGTGCGCTGAAGGCTTGGCTGAAGAAAGAGCACGGCCTTGCCGTCCGGGCATTGCCGGTGCATGTCATGCCGAATCTACGCCGCCGCTTCGATCGTCACTCTATGCGCCTTTTCGTTTCCGAGCGGCTGTCTCCATTCGACCAGACGCGGGAGATCGCCATGGAGGTGGCATCGATCGCCTGCCACGAGGCGATCGTGGCAGAGCTCGAACAGTTCCGGTTCTCGACCGCCGAGGCGCGGCGCATCGGCCGTTTCGAGCTTGCGCGCTATGCCGCCCACGCCTTGATGATGCCCTATGCGGCTTTTCACGCCGCGGCACAGCGCGCGAGATACGATATCGACCTCCTGAAAGCGCGCTTCCAGGTGTCGTTCGAACAGGCCGCGACTCGCTTGACGATGCTGCAGCGGTCCGGCGCCGCAGGCATCCCCTTCTTCCTGATGGAGATTGACAACGCCGGTAACCGCTTGCGTCGCATCGGTGCCCAGGCATTTCCCCACGCCCGCTTCGGCGGCGCCTGTCCGAAACTGAATATCCATGCGGCCTTTGCAGTGCCCGGCCAGATTCTTGTCGATCGGGTGGAAGTGCCGGATGGCGGTGCTTTCCTGGTGATTGCGCGCACCATCGACGGGCCACAGGCGAGTTTTCACGAGCGGGTCAGGCGTACGGCGTTGCTGATCGGCTGTGACGCCGCATTTGCCGACGACACGATCTATGGCGCTGCCCGCATGCCGGCAGTTCCTGTGGGCCCCGCCTGCCGCCTGTGCGAGCGGCAGGGCTGCCTTGCCCGAGCCGAGCCGCCCGTCACCCGGCCACTTGGCCTTGACGAAATGGCGACGGGATTGAGCGTCTTCGATTTCCAGTAGCTCTCTTGCTTGGCGAAGCGCTCGGGCCGCAGGACCGGTCATGTAAGTACCCGTTTTTGCTGGGATTGCCGGAGCGCGAATTGCACCGGAATCGGCTCCTTACCCGGCGCGAAAGCGCTTGAGCTTATCGGCAAACATGCCTAACTTCGCCATTGCAACGAATACCGGACAGGACGCGGCCGCGCGGGTTGCGGCGGCTTGTCTCGAACCGACAATAAGAGGGGAGTTTCATGTCCAAACTCATCGTCGCAACCTTGGCGGCCGCGCTGTTCGCGGGCTCCGCGACGGTTGCATCCGCACAGGAGCGGGTCGTCAACGTCTATAACTGGTCGGATTATATCGACGACAGCATTCTCGAGGACTTCACCAAGGAGACCGGCATCAAGGTCGTCTATGACGTCTTCGATTCCAATGAAATCCTGGAAACGAAGCTGCTTGCCGGCGGGTCCGGCTATGACGTGGTGGTGCCGACGGCCAGTTTCCTGCAGCGCCAGATCGCCGCGGGCGTGTTCCAGAAGCTCGACAAGTCGAAACTGCCGAACCTCTCGAACATGTGGGACGTCATCATGGAGCGTACGGCCAAGTACGATCCGGGCAATGAATATGCCGTCGACTATATGTGGGGCACCACCGGCATCGGCTACAATGTCGACAAGATGAAGGAAATCCTCGGCACGGACGAGAAGCCGAACTGGGACGTGCTCTTCAATCCCGAGATTGCGGCGAAGTTCAAGGACTGCGGCATACACCTCCTCGATTCTCCGACCGACGTCATGCCTTCGGCGCTAGCCTATCTTGGGCTCAATCCGGACAGCCATGAGCAGGCCGATCTCGAAAAGGCGGCCGATCTGCTCATGAAGGTTCGTCCCTATATTCGCAAGTTCCACTCGTCGGAATACATCAATGCGCTGGCGAATGGCGACATCTGCTTGGCGATCGGCTTCTCCGGCGACGTCTTTCAGGCGCGCGACCGCGCGGCCGAGGCCAACGCCGGGGTGACGGTCGACTATTCGATCCCCGAGCAGGGGGCGCAGATGTGGTTCGACATGCTGGCGATCCCCGCCGATGCGCCCCATGTCGAGGAAGCGCATGCCTTCATCAACTACCTGATGAAGCCGGAAGTCATCGCCAAGGCATCGAATTATGTGTTCTATGCCAATGGCAACAAGGCCTCGCAGAAGTTCCTCGACAAGGAAGTGCTCGAGGACACGGCCATCTACCCGTCGGACGAGGTCATGCAGAAGCTGTTCACGACCACGCCGTTCGAGCCCAAGGAGCAGAGGGTCCTGACCCGGCTCTGGACCAAGATCGTAACCGGCCAATAGGCATGCAACGAAATTGCCCGGACCTCGATCCGGGCAATTTTTGCGGGGCGAGGAAAATCGTGGCAACAATTTTATCCCGCAAGAGGAATGGGCGTCGGTTGCGCTGCCGCGCCCATCGGCTGTGGCATCGGGGACAGATGATGAAATCTCTCGGCAGTATCCGGCGGTCCTTCGCCCCCTGGGCGGATCCGGAGTCCAAACCATTCATTTCCTTCAAGAACGTAAGCAAGAAATTCGGTGAATTCACCGCCGTCGACGATCTGTCGCTGAACATCTACACGCGGGAATTTTTCGCTTTGCTCGGCGCTTCGGGCTGCGGAAAATCGACGCTGTTGCGCATGCTTGCCGGTTTCGAACAGCCGACCTCGGGCGAGATCATCCTCGACGGCCAGAATCTTGCGGGCATCCCGCCCTATCGTCGGCCCGTCAATATGATGTTTCAGTCCTATGCGTTGTTTCCGCATATGACGGTCGAGAACAACATCGCCTTCGGCCTGAAGCAGGATGGCATGCCGAAGTCGGACATAGCCGGACGCGTTCAGCAGATGCTGAAGCTCGTCAAGCTCGAGAAGTTCGCCAAGCGCAAACCACACCAGCTTTCCGGCGGGCAGCGCCAGCGCGTGGCGCTCGCCCGCTCGCTTGCCAAGCGCCCCAAGGTGCTGCTGCTCGACGAGCCCCTTGGTGCCCTCGACAAGAAGCTGCGCGAGGAAACCCAGTTCGAGCTCATGGATCTGCAGCAGGAGCTCGGTCTCACCTTCGTCATCGTCACCCATGACCAGGAGGAGGCCATGACCATGGCAGACCGCATTGCCGTCATGAGTCACGGCAAGGTCATCCAGGTGGCGACGCCGGCGGAGATCTACGAGGCGCCGAATTCGCGCTTCGTCGCCGATTTCATCGGCGACGTGAATCTTTTCGACGGCACCGTCATGGCGACGGAAGAAGGCTTCGCCCGGCTGAAGTCGACCGGCGGAATTCCGATCCGGATGGTGTCCCCGGAGAGGCTTTCGAACGGCACCAGGGCGGCCGTCGCCATCCGTCCTGAAAAGGTCAGGGTCAGCCGGCAGGCACCCGCCCACGCGCCGATGAATGCGGCCGAGGGCGAAATCTGGGACATCGGCTATCTCGGCGACATGACGATCTTCCATATCCGGCTGAAGAGCGGCCAGGTCATCAAGGCATCGTCCCTGAACGCGGTGCGCGCGGTCGAGGAT
>JAPSJG010000298.1 GCA_031178305.1 Sinorhizobium sp. | reverse complement strand
AGAGCGTATTTTTGCCGTTCGACGTGACGCGCGAGGCCGTCGCCGCATTTCGGCCGGAAAGACAAACTCTTGCCCGATTCTTTGTGACATAGATTTCGCAAACGCGACCGCGGAGTGGTGGCTAAATGCGGCGCGTGTGAGGGATTTGAGGCAGGATATCGACCGGTCAAGGCTTCCCGGCATCGAAATTTCGACGAGCAAGCTCGCGGAGGACTGCGAGTGGGTATCTGATTGCCGCAGCATGGCGTTCGGAGGCGCCGGCACGGCGGTTTCGGCGATCGTTGACGGTTTGGTAACCTGAATTAAGTCAAAATGAATTCAAATCGTGACTAAGCGTTGCCCGTGTAAGCCTGTTGCGGGCAAGCGAGACCAGAAAAGCGGCAGGAACTCATGTTTGTAAGAAAGATCGCAACTGCATTCGCATTTGTCATGGCTGCAGCCGGCGTGGCGTCCGCGCAATCGCCGACGCGAATCCAGCAGTTCAACGCCTGGGGCGCTTATTCCTATCAGTCCGGCAACGGTAAGGTCTGCTATGTTCTTTCCGTTCCGAAGGAGAAGAGTCCGGCGAGTGTCGACCATGGCGAGATCTTCTTCCTCGTCTCGCAGCGCCCGGGACAGAACATCAGCTATGAGCCGCAGGTAATGATGGGTTACCCGCTGCAGGACAATTCCAAGGTCAACGTCGTCATTGACGGGCGGACCTTCGTCATGTTCACCAAGGGCAACTCGGCCTGGGTGGAAAATGCTGCGGAAGAACCGGCGATGGTTGCCGCCATGAAGAACGGCAAGGCCATGTCGGTCAACGCCAAGTCGCGCCGCGGCACCGAAACGTCCTATTCCTACTCGCTTTCCGGCATCTCAGCCGCCTTGAAACAGATCGAGGCGTGCCAGTAGGCGCAGCAAGCATCCGTCAATTTGCGGAGGCCTTGCCGATCACCGGTGCTTTTTCACATGTGCCGGAGGCTCCTGTGGTAAAGGATCTCAACCCTCGATCTTGCGTGCCTCCGAGACCAGCATGATCGGCACGCCGTCGCGGATCGGATAGGCAAGGCGTGCCTTTTCCGAGATCAGCTCGTTGGCGTCGGCGTCGTAGGTCAGCCGCCCCTTGGTCAGCGGACAGACAAGGAGTTCAAGGAGTTTCGGGTCGACCCTGCTGGCGTTTACGTCCATGGCTTTGCGTTCACTGCAGAATGTTGTCGGGATCGCCGAAATTGCGGGCGAGCACGATCTCGGTGATGGCGATCAGCGTTTCGGCTCGCGTCTTGAGGTCCGGTGCCTCCAAGAGCGCCTGCTTTTCCGCCGGCCCGTAGGGCGACATCATGGCCATCGAGTTCACCAGCGTGCGGTTGCTCGCCCGCTCGACGCTTTCCCAGTCTGCCTCCAGCTTGTTGGCGTCGAGATAGGCTCGGAAGGCCGCAAGAAGCGCTTTGCGGTCGACGAGGCTCTCGTCGTCCGGACCTTCGAGATCGGCGCCAAAGGGGCCGATGCGGAAGCGGCGGTAGCCACGCGCGCTCGCCACCTCGGAAAAGAGGCGAAAACGGCAAACGCCCGTAAGCGAGGTGATATAACGGCCGTCGCCGGTTTCGGCGAAGGAGGTGATGCGGCCAATGCAGCCGACCTGGCAGAGCGCCGGCACAGGACCGGAGCTGATATCGCTGCGACCCTCGGCAAAGGAGGGCTGGACGATTCCTATCAGCCGATTGCCGGCAAGGGCGTCGTCGAACATCGCAATGTAGCGCGGCTCGAAGATGTTGAGCGGAAGCTGGGCACCGGGGAGCAGGAGCGCGCCTGTCAGCGGAAATACCGGAAGAATCTCCGGCAAGTCCTGAGGACCGAGATAGCGCGCGTTTCCGACATGCATTTCTGGCAGCCCCTGCAGATGACGGCTCCTCCGCGCTTCATCGGGAGCGCGGACCCTCGCCCAAGAGATGGTGCACCCAGCCCGAATCTCAAGGGAGAAGGTTGGATCCGGGAGCCAAAAACGGCCGTGATCGGCGGCTGCGCTCCGCACGCTTGTCTATATCATCTTGCAATCCGGTGAAAATCGCCTGACTGCAAAATGCCTAAGAGAAGAGCAGCGCCGAAAGCTTGCGCCGGGCGGCGATCGTTGCCGGGTCCTTTGGACCCCACACCTCGAAAAAAGACAAAAGTTCGCGCCGGGCGGCGTCGTCCTCGAAGCTGCGGTCACGCTTCATGATCATCAGCAGGTGTTCGGCGGCGGCAGTTCTGTCGCCTTCGACGTTGCGGATCTTGGCAAGCTTCAGTCTCGCTGCGTGGTCGTCGGGATCGAGCGCGAGCCGTTGCTCGAGCGCCAGCGGGTCGCCGAGCTTGCGGGCCTCTTCGATCTGGTCGAGCTTCTTCGAAACGGCGCCGACCGCCGCCGCCTTGGCAATCTCCTCCGGCAATTGAGAAAGCGCCTGGCGCGCCTCCGCCAGTTGCCCAAGCGCAATCATGCATTCGATCATGCCGGCAATCGCGGCCGGGTTCTCGGGTTCCGCCTGCAGCACCGCGCCGTAAAGCCCGGCAGCGTTCTGTGCGCTTCCGGCGTCAAGCAGCGCCTTTGCATCGGCCAGCACGGCTTCGACTTCCGCCTTCGCGTTGTCCACCGCCGGCCCGGCCACGCGGTCGATGAATTGCTTGATCTGGCTCTCCGGCAGAGCGCCCATGAAGCCATCGACCGGCCGACCCCCGACGAAGGCGATAACCGCCGGGATCGACTGAATGCCAAGCTGGCCGGCAATCGAAGGGTGGTCGTCGATGTTCATCTTGACGAGCTTCACCCGACCGGCGGCTTCCCTGACCACCTTTTCGATGACTGGAGTGAGCTGTTTGCAAGGCCCGCACCAGGGGGCCCAGAAATCCACCAGAACCGGCTGCTGGCCCGACGCCTCGAGAACATCACGGGCGAAAGTGGCGGTTGTCGTCTCCTTGATGAGGTCGCCCGGCCCACCGACGGCACCAGGCGCTGTCTGCTCCCCGAACGAGGCCGAACCGGTCATCTGGTTGCCGAAGGAACCCGCATAGGGATTGTCGTTACCGCCCATTCTTCACTCCTTGCGGGCGTGCCGCCCGACCTCATGCTTCGCGCCAAACATCGTATGTCAGGCCGTAACTTTCAAGACAAGCGGCTCGTGCCCGGTCGCCTCCATGAAGCGCAACATGTCCTTCGAGGCGATCGAGGTCGTCTGGTCGTTCGAAAGCGGATGGCAGTTGATCGTTTCGAATTCCATCAGCCCCTCGTCCAGGATGATCGTCACCTTGCCGTTCGTGTCGTTGATCGCGCCGAAGGCGGTCACAGCGCCGGGGATCACGCCCAGATATTCCATCAGCTTTTCCGGCTTGCCGAAGGAGACCTTGCTCGCCGCGGCAATGGTCTGATGAACGGTCTTCAGGTCCACCGTCGCATTCTCCTCGACGGTCAGAAGGAAATAATTGTCCTTTTTGTCCTTCAGGAACAGGTTTTTTGTATGTCCCCCTGGGATTTCGTCGCGCAGTGCCACCGATTCGGCAACGGTGAAGACGGGCGCGTGCCGCTTGGTCGAGTGCTTGATCCCAAGCTCGTCGAGAAAGCGGAACAGGTCTTCCGCGGTCTTCGGCTGTGACTCGCTCATGCTGTGGTCCTTTCAGGATAACGTTTTCTTCTCCTTACGGAGAAGGGTCGCGCTCCGCAATCTCGCGCGCGGCGATTCCCCTGTCCTGAAGCGGCATGCGATGAGTAAGAACCGGGAAATGTCTCGGCCTACCTTCCACAGATGGAGCCCTCGCAATCACACCGCGGAGACCGCGGCTTTCCCGGGCCTTCGAGAGGGGGCCAAAAAAATGTTCGCATCTGCGTCATTTCCCTGTTGCATTTGAAAATGGCTTAGGCCATATACCGCCCGTCGCCGCGAGACGGGGCGACCCCCACGGTCCACCGACTACCCCGGGCCGGGGTCTGATGAGCGGGTGTAGCTCAGGGGTAGAGCACAACCTTGCCAAGGTTGGGGTCGAGGGTTCGAATCCCTTCGCCCGCTCCAGTTTCCTGGTAAAATCAGCCTTTTTGCTAAGTTGCCGCGGTAGCGTCGAGCTGCTTCAGCCACGCTTTCAAACGAACCTGGCGCGAAACAGTGCCTCACCCGGTGCGATGTCGTTGGTGATCGCCGAACGCAGAGCCGTGTCGAGGCGCGGGTCGTCCGGCTCGTAAAGGCCGCAGAGCGAGAGCGCCTGACGCAGGTCGATAGCGGGGCCGAGGTGATCGTAGACTACCCGGGCACAGCAGGGCATGCGTTCGCCGCTGCCGGAGACGCCGAGCTTGAGGCCCGTAAGGCGGGTAATGCGGTTCTTGAAGGAGGGGAAAAGGATCGTCTGGCTGATTTCGAGCCCCGTCAGCGTCTCGTAATCGACGAGGAAGATGCGGTCGGTCAGGAAATGCGCCATGCCGCGATAGACGGCGCGATAGGCCTTTTCGCCCGCGCGCTCGACAAGCCGCTCGCTGCGTCGGTAATAGACGCCGTTGCCTCGCCGCTCGATACGGACAAGGTTGCGCAGGATCTTTCCCGGATAGGCCATGGAGCCGTAGGTCTCGAAGTAATAGCCGAGATACTTCTCCAGACCGGCACTGCCGATCGCCTTCAGGCGGGCGAGGCGGGCGGCCTCAGGCGCCGACGCCGGCGCTTCGATGCGCGGTGCGCGTGGGCGCAGCCGCACGAGCTCTGCAAAGCGGGCGGCAGGAAGCAGGATCTCGTGCTCGTCGACGCCGAAGAAATCGCACAGCCGGCGCAGGATATGCGCGGAAGGAAGATGGCGCCCGCCGAGATAGCGGTTGAATTGCGGCCGATTGATCTTCAACTGCCGGCAGACTTCGGCGATCGAGCCGCGATAGCTGCATAGAAGCCGTAGATTGGCGGCGAAATCCGCGTGCATTCTTTTTCGATCCAATGTCTCGAGCCGCGGTGGCAAGCCCACATGCAGTCAAGCGACCGCCTCCGTCCATTTGCTTGCACCGTGCTCTAGCGCCAAAAAGCGAAAGCGCATTTTGGCGCAGAGACTGCACCAATCTGCGCCAATTGGCAACAGCCCGGCAAATTGCCACGCGCGGTGGTAGCAGGCATAGGCCGTTACGGGAGATTTCCACGCTTTCCGACGACAGGTCGGGAGCTTTCGCCTGGGCCGTACCGGGCGCCAACGGAGGAGACCTATGCTCGATTTTCTTAACGAT
>JAPSJG010000297.1 GCA_031178305.1 Sinorhizobium sp. | reverse complement strand
AACACGGAAGAAGCCGAGCCAGCCGGCCGAGAGGAACAGGAGGACGACCGAAAGGGGGGCAAGCGCGCGGGGCAGCACCTGCTCGGCCGTCAGCACCAGCTGGGCCAGAAACCGCTTTGCAGCCAGCATCCTGACGAACGGCCTCGGTGCTGGCGTATCATCCTGTCGGAACTGCGTCATGCGCCCAGATTCCTTAATTAGGCCCCGTCTACCGCTGACGAGGGCTGGAGCGGGGCGCTCCCACAGATCGGCACCACCGAGCCAGCTGTTTGCTTTTGCCGCACGCGTGCAGCGTCGGGTGACACTACCCGACTGCAAAATGCTCTAGCGGCAGGATAACACCGTTTGTGGCGAAGGCGAGGGCGGGGCGAAAAAGAAAACGTGATCGCGGACTCGCCCCGCAATCCAGGGCCGTTCAATCGAGCCAGTCCGGTACCGAGTCGAGACCGATCAGGTCTTCGTAGGTCTTGCGCTGGCGGATGACATGGAAACGGTCGCCCTTGACGAGCACCTCCGGCACCAGAAGGCGACTATTGTAGGTGCTCGCCTGGACAGCGCCATAGGCGCCGGCCGAGCCAATCGCGAAGAGATCGCCGGGTTTCGGCATCGCCATTTCCCGGTCGAGCGCCAGATAGTCGCCGGTTTCGCAGACCGGTCCGACCACGTCGGCCTTGATGCGGGGGGCGTTGGCGGCGGAAATTCTCACCGGTCTGATCTCGTGATAGGCCTCGTAGAGCGTCGGGCGGATCAGGTCGTTCATGGCGCCGTCGACGATGACGAAGGTCTTTTCGCCGCCATCCTTCACATAGATCACTTCGGTGACGAGAATGCCGGCATTGCCGACGATCAGCCTGCCCGGTTCGGTGACGATCTTGCAATCGAGGCCCTGCAGCTGGTTCTTGACGATGTCGGCATAGGCGTCGGGCAGCGGTGGCGGGGTGTTGTCCTCTCGATAAGGAATGCCGAGACCGCCGCCGATATCGACGTGGTCGATGACGTGCCCATCCGACCGCAGCGTGTCAACCAACTCGCGCAAGAGCTTGAAGGCGTCCTCGAAAGGCTGCAACTCGGTGATCTGGCTGCCAATGTGCATGTCGATGCCGGTCACCTTGATCCCGGGCAGCGTCGCGGCATGGGCATAGACGCCACGCGCGCGTTCCCAAGAAATGCCGAACTTGTTTTCCTTCTTGCCGGTCGAGATCTTCGCATGCGTGCGGGCGTCAACATCGGGATTGATGCGGAACGAGACGTGGGCCTTCTTGCCGGCGCGCACGGCTCGCTGGTTCAGGATTTCGAGCTCCGGCTCGGACTCGACGTTGAAGCAGTAGATTCCCGCCTCGATCGCAAGATCCATCTCCTGCGGGGTCTTGCCGACGCCGGAGAACATGATCCGGCCAGCCGGAATGCCGGCCGCGAGCGCGCGGCGCAATTCACCTTCGGAAACGACGTCGACGCCGGCGCCGAGCCGGCCGAGCGTCTTCAGCACCGCCTGATTGGAATTGGCTTTCATCGCGTAGCAGACCATCGCGTCGACATTGGCGAAGGCTTTCGCGAAGACCCGGTAGTGCCGCTCGAGCGTCGCGGTCGAGTAGCAGTAGAATGGCGTGCCGACGGCGCGCGCAATGTCCGTGACCGGCACGTCTTCAGCGTAGAGAATTCCGTCGCGATACTGGAAATGGTTCACGTTGTCGGCTCGTCTCAGAGAAGGGGATCAAGTAGGAACGGCCGGTCTTCGACCGTTTGCTCAGGTTCGGCGGTGCCGGCGGGCGCTTTCGTGTTGATCGACGTCGTGGCTCCCGGCCGATCAAGATCCCCCTTGCGCCCGCAGCCGGTGAGAACCAGTCCCGAAATCGCCAGCAGGAGCGCGAGCCGGGCCGCCTTCGTGAATGTCATCGTCATTTTCCTTCGCCGAAGCTGAAGCCGATTGTTCCGTGAGCATCAGCGGGCATGGTCGCGCCCAATTCCGTCCGCTCTGGTGCGATCTCTTATCGGTTTTTCAGCGGCTTGTGCACCCTGTTTCTGTTTGCTGCCGCCGCGCCTAAAAACATCGCGTAAATAGGAAGAACGCAACGCGCTTTGGATCCTTGATATGTGATGTCATTGTCCCGAAACCGCCGCACACCGACGGGCGACATGCATTAATTGCGCGCGCGCCACCAGGCGATCTGCTTGCGAACCTCCGCCGGCGCGGTGCCGCCGAAGCTGGTGCGGCTGGCGACGGAGGCTTCGACCGTCAGGACGTCGAAGACCTTTTCGGTGATGGCCGGATTGATCGCCTTCAGCTCGTCGATCGAGAGGCCGGCGAGGTCGCAGCCCTTCTCTTCGGCAAGCGCCACGGCGCGGCCGGTCACGTGATGGGCGTCGCGGAAGGGCAGTCCCGCCTCGCGCACCAGCCAATCGGCGAGGTCGGTGGCAGTCGAATAGCCGGAACCGGCGGCGGCCTTCATTCGCTCGGCGCGCACCGTCATGTCCCGCACCATGCCGGTCATCGCGGCGATTGCGAGCTCGAGATTCTCGGCGGCATCGAAGACCTGCTCCTTGTCCTCCTGCATGTCCTTCGAATAGGCAAGCGGCAGGCCCTTCATCACCGTCAGAAGCGCCACCAGCGAGCCGTTGATGCGGCCGGTCTTGGCGCGCACGAGCTCGGCGGCATCCGGGTTCTTCTTCTGCGGCATGATCGAAGAGCCGGTTGAGAAGGCGTCCGACAGGCGGATGAAGCCGAATTGCGGCGTCGACCAGATGACGATCTCCTCGGCGAGGCGCGAAAGATGGGTGGCCGCGATCGCCGCGATCGACAGGAATTCAAGCGCGAAGTCGCGGTCGGAAACCGTGTCGATCGAGTTGCGGGTCGGCTCGCGGAAGCCGAGCGCCTTGGCGGTCATGTGGCGGTCGATCGGGAAGCCGGTGCCGGCAAGGGCGGCCGCGCCGATCGGGCTCTCATCCATGTGCTCGATGGCGTGGCGCACGCGCGCGCGGTCGCGGCCGAACATTTCGACATAGGCCATGCAATGATGGCCGAAGGTCACGGGCTGGGCGGTCTGCAGATGGGTGAAGCCCGGCATCACGGTGTCGGCGTGCTCTTCCGCCCGGTCGAGGAAAGCGTCGATCAAGGCGGTCAGGGCCTCCTCGGCCTTCTGCAGCTCTTCCTTCACCCAGAGGCGGAAATCGAGCGCGACCTGGTCGTTGCGCGAGCGCGCCGTGTGCAGGCGGCCGGCGGCGGGGCCGATCAACGTCGCGAGCCGCGCCTCGACATTCATGTGAATGTCCTCAAGGCGGCGCGAGAACTCGAAGGCGCCGCTTTCGATCTCTGACAGGATCGTGTTGAGGCCGTGAACGATCTTGTCTTTATCATTGGCGGAAATGATGCCTTGATGCGCGAGCATGGTCGCATGCGCTATTGAGCCGCGGATGTCCTGGGCATAGAGCTTCTTGTCGAAGCCGATCGAGGCATTTATCTCCTCCATGATCGCATCCGGACCCGAGGCGAAGCGTCCGCCCCACATCTGATTGGAGGATTTCGTCTCGGAACTGCCGTCAGCCATGGGGATGCCTGCCTTGGAGAATGAAATGCCAGACCAGAAGAAACGTCCTCCGGCCGTGAAGTTGTTCGCGCTCGCCGCCCTTCTGGGCGTGATCGCCGGTGCGGCTGCGGTATACGTGAAGGAGGCCGGGTCTGGCAATGGCAGCGTGGCGCAAACCGCCGCAGACGCAAGCTGCCCGCTCGCCGCCGAGAAGGTCGCCGCCATGACGCCGCTGATGCGCGGCCAAGTCGCCGCGATGACACCGGCCGCCAACCCGCGTAAGATCGATGGCCTGGAGTTTGCCGGGCCGGACGGGAAGCCGCTATCGCTCGCGTCCTTTGCCGGCAAGACCTTGCTCGTCAATCTCTGGGCAACCTGGTGCTTTCCATGCAGGGAGGAGATGCCGGCGCTGAACGCACTGCAAAAGGCGCTTGGCAGCGATCGTTTCGAGGTCGTCGCGATCAATATCGACACGGGAGACGACGAAAAGCCGAAGGTCTTCCTCGACGAAGTCGCGGTCCACGAGCTTCGCTATTACCGCGATCCGTCCATGGGCGTCTTCAACACGCTGAAGAAGGATGGCCTCGCCTTCGGGCTCCCGGTGACTCTGCTGATCGACGGCAACGGCTGCCTCATCGGCTCGATGAACGGTCCTGCCGCCTGGGACAGCGAGGATGCCAAGCGCCTCATCCAGGCGGCGATCGCGCCGCCTGCAGACAGTTAAGTCTGGTTGCGGATCAGCGCGTCGGAACCGGGACGTCGCCGCGATAATCATAGAAGCCGCGGCCGGACTTGCGCCCGAGCCAACCGGCTTCGACATATTTCACCAGAAGCGGGCAGGGCCGGTATTTGGTGTCGGCCAGGCCGTCATGCAGCACCTGCATAATTGCAAGGCAGGTATCGAGGCCGATGAAGTCCGCGAGTTGCAGCGGTCCCATCGGATGGTTGGCACCGAGCCGCATCGCCGTGTCGATGGCGTCGACGGTGCCGACGCCTTCATAAAGCGTGTAGATCGCCTCATTGATCATCGGCAGCAGGATGCGGTTGACGATGAAGGCGGGGAAATCCTCGGCGACGGTGACCGTCTTGTCGAGGCGCGCCGCGAACTCCTTGGCCGCCTGGAAGGTCTCATCCCCCGTAGCGATGCCCCGCACTAATTCCACGAGCTTCATGACCGGAACCGGGTTCATGAAATGTATGCCCATGAAGCGTTCGGGGCGGTCGGTCGCCGAGGCAAGCCGGGTGATCGAGAGCGAGGAAGTGTTTGTCGCAAGAATGGCGTCCGGCTTCAGGATCGGACAAACCTGGCCGTAGATCTTGCGTTTGATGGTTTCGTCTTCCGTAACCGCCTCGACGACGAGGTCCGCCTGAGACAGGTCGTTGATGTCCGACGAGCCCTTGATCAGGGAAAGCGCTTTCTTGCGATCGTCGTCACCCATCTTGCCGGAGGAGACCTGGCGGGCGAGATTGCCGTTGATGGTGGCGAGCCCTGCCTCGATCCTGTCCGCAGCGATGTCGTAAAGCTGCACCTTGTATCCGGCGGTTGCCGAAACATGGGCAATGCCGCAGCCCATTTGCCCAGCGCCAATAATTCCGACCGTCTTGATCATTGAAGCGAACATCCATCCTCGGGGGGCTTCGGCAGTCTCGCTGCCGAAGCCACAAAAAATACCGGGCCGGTC
>JAPSJG010000296.1 GCA_031178305.1 Sinorhizobium sp. | reverse complement strand
ACCTCGATGGACGCAGAGGACCTGATCGCGGCCGGCTACAGGGACGAGCCGCATGAGCTGGTGCTGCGCCGCGCCGAGCAGGCCCGCGCCGCCGGCATGGGTGGCATCGTCTGCTCTGCGGAAGAGGTAAGCGCCGTGCGCGGGATCATCGGCTGGGATATGGCCGTGGTGACGCCGGGCATCCGACCGGCCGGTGCGGAGAAAGGCGACCAGAAACGGGTGATGACGCCGGCCGATGCGATCAAGGCCGGATCGAGCCATCTCGTCGTCGGCCGACCGATCGTCAGGGCAGAAGACCCGCTTGCCGCAAGCCGCTCGATCCTTGCGGAAATGACGGGCGCCCTTTCGGGTTGAGAGTCACGGGCGCATTGGCCCGAAAAACGAAACCGATTTCAGCGTCTTTTGTGCGTGCTGACGAACGCACAGCGCTGCAACGAGCCCGCCGCTTGACCTCGTCCGAGATTTGCCGAAAGTAACGACCTCGTCTGCGATTGCGCAGTAGGACGAGGAGCTCATAATGGCCAAGGGATACTGGATTGCTCGGGTCGATGTAAGAGACCCCGAACGTTACAAAGACTATGTGGCGGCCGCGAAGCCCGCCTTCGAGAAATATGGAGCGACCTTCCTAGCCCGCGGCGGGCAGTTCCATCGCCTGGAAGGCGCCGTGCGCGCCCGCAACGTGGTGATCGAGTTCCCTTCCTTTCAGGCCGCCATCGACTGCTACAATTCGCCCGAATATCAGATTGCCGCGGCCATCCGCCAGGAGGTCGCCGACGCGGAGATGGTGGTCGTAGAGGGCGTCTGACAGGCACAAGATCTCGATGATTTAGGAATCGATCTAAAATCGCGAACGTGATCGGTTCTACAGCGCCGCGCGTCTTATCAGACGCGCAACGGGCTGTAGCACTTTGAATGCGGTATGTCTTTGTCCTTAAATCGAGGACGATTTAAGGAGACATGCAGTACGAAATTGGCGCCGGATGTGGGCGGAAAACCGCGCACACTTTTCCTCATCCCGCGCTTGCGCCGCGGTGAAAAAGGGCTGGCAGGTGTGTGCGGATTGGCCTTCACCTCGCCCGCCGCTTGCGATATGTAGCAGGCAAATCTTCCCGTGATATCAGGAGTGCGCAACCCATGACCTTGTCCAACCTTCCGCCGCTGGTGACGATATTCGGCGGATCCGGATTCGTCGGCCGTCATGTGGTGCGCGCGCTCGCAAAACGCGGCTATCGCATTCGTGTCGCCGTTCGCCGGCCGGATCTCGCCGGCCATCTCCAGCCGCTCGGTAATGTCGGCCAGATTTCCTTCGTCCAGGCCAATCTGCGCTACCGCAAGTCGGTTGATCGGGCGGTGGAAGGTGCCGACCACGTCATCAATTGCGTCGGCGTCCTCTATGAGAGAGGCCGCAACACCTTCGATGCCGTCCAGCAATTCGGTGCTCGCGCCGTTGCTGAAGCCGCTCGGGCCGCCGGCGCGACGCTCACCCATATTTCGGCGATCGGCGCCGACCCGAACTCCGCATCCGACTATGCCCGCACCAAGGGCGGTGCGGAGCGTGCGATCCTCGAAACCGTTCCCGAGGCGATCATCCTGCGCCCGTCGATCATCTTCGGTCCCGAGGACGGTTTCTTTAACAAGTTCGCCCACATGGCGCGCTTTTCTCCCGTGCTGCCGCTGGTCGGCGGCGGCCGCACCAGGTTCCAGCCGGTCTATGTGACGGATGTCGCGGAGGCGGTCGCCCGCGCCATTGAAGGCAAGCTTGCAGCCGGAACGATCTACGAGCTCGGCGGACCTCAAGTGCTGTCCTTCCGCGAATGTCTCGAGCTCATGTTGAAGACGATCGACCGCAAGCGTTCATTCGTGTCGATTCCCTTCGGCATCGCATCGCTTCTCGGACGTGTCGCCTCGCTGGTGCCGTTCATCGCGCCGCCGATCACCGCCGATCAGGTGGTGTTGCTGAAAACTGACAATGTGGTCTCCGAAAAGGCCGAAAGCGAAGGCCGGACGCTGATCGGGATCGGCATCGCGCCGACGATGCTCGAAGCCATCCTGCCGACTTATCTGGTGCGCTATCGCCCACAGGGGCAATATACGCGCACCGGCCGCTCGGCCTGATCGCGCCGCTCCACGACAGAATTCAAATCGGAGCCGCCGGCAGTTGCCGGCTGTTTTCTGTTGCGACGATGCAACACCGTTGCAGTTCTGCCGCAGTCGCAAAAGGGTGCGTCATTTACCGCAGATTCAGCATGTCCTGATATTGATCATGACATCTCCGGCGAATAAACAGCGCACCCAAGACACGGCGCGGCAAACGCAACCGCCGCCAGGAAAATACTCGAAAGGCATGACGTCCCATGGGCAAGTCAATCGCGATCTTTTTTGCGTCCGCGGCACTGATCATTCTGGCTGGCTCGTTCATGGCACCGAGCACGGTCGCAAGCAGCAGTAAGGGCTGCACACCCGCTTACGGCGTCGATCCGTGCACGACGGCATCGGTTGGGTTCTTCGGCAAGTAAGCCGACATCCTTTCGTGCCCAAAAGACTGCGGGGCGGTAAGGGGCAGAGATTTCAGTTTATTGGCGGGGGCCAGGGGCCGCATGCGTTTCGCAAGAAGCGCATGCGGCTTTATGCTTTCGTGTGCGGTTTTCCACCCTTTCATGTCCCTCAACCGGCCTGCCGGCCACCTACTTCCGGTGAGCGGGGGCGAAAGGAAACTCGCAGCGCCTCTCCGGCGCGACAATCCCGTCTGCCGCCTGTGGGGAGAGGGCTACAGCGGCGCGCGTCTTTTCAGACGCACAAAGGTCGCTGTAGCACTTTGAATTGCTGCATGTTTATCCTTAAATCGGCTAGGATTTGAGGAAACATGCAGTAAGTGAGGGGCGATTCGATTGCGTCCCTAACCGACCAACCATAGGCCGATCAGCCCAGCGGTGCCGACGAGGATGCGCCAGATCGCGAAGGGCGTGAAACCGCGCTGCGAAACGAAATCGAGCAGCGAGCGCACGACGAAGATCCCGGCGACGAAGGCGGCGATGAAGCCGACGGCGATCAGGCCGATATCGTCGAAGGAGAGCGCATCCAGGTTCTTATAGAGATCGATGGTGAAGGCGCCGATCATGGTCGGCATGGCAAGGAAGAAGGAGAATTCGGCCGCCGAGCGCTTGTCCGTTCCCATGAGCAGGGCCCCGGCGATCGTCGCTCCGGAACGCGAGGTGCCCGGAACCATCGCCAGGCACTGGAAGAGACCGATTTTCAGCGCCAGCGACGGCGGATACTGGAAGACGTCGGTATATCGCGGTTTCAAGGGCAGCCGGTCGATGACATAGAGGAGGAGGCCGCCGACGATCAGCACCACGCAGATCAGCATCGGCGTCTCGAACAGCACCGACTTGATGAAGCCATGCGCCGCCGCACCGATGAGGGCCGCCGGCAGAAAGGCGAGGAGAACGGAGAAAACAAAGCGGCGCGCGGCCACACTTGTGGGCAAGGCGGAGGCGATCGACAGGAGTTTCTGAAAATAGACGAGCAGGATCGCGAGGATTGCGCCGAGCTGGATAAGAACAGCGAAAGTATTCCCGGGCGACCTGAAGCCGAGGAAATGACCGGCAAGGAGAACATGCGCCGTCGAAGAGACGGGAATGAACTCGGTAAGCCCTTCGATGAGCCCGAGAACGAGCGCGCTGATGATCGATTGATCCGCCATATATAAGATGTTCCTGATATAGTGTGCTCTGGAAAGAGAATTGCGATTCTCTTGTGTTTGCCACCTGAACTACCTATAGCTCGTTAAAACGAGCCGTGGCCAGATGCATACGCCGCGATGCTGACATTCCAAAGACAGCTCAAAAACATCGATGCCGACACTCTATCATCACCCCATGTCTTCCGCCTCGCGGTTCGTACGCCTTATTCTCTCCGAATATGGCTATCAGACGGAACTCTGCGAGGAACAGCCCTGGGAGAACCGGCGGGACTTCCTGGCGCTGAACCCCGCCGGCACGCTGCCGGTCTATGTCGACGACAGCATGCGCGCACTCTGTGGCGCGACGATCATCTCGGAATATCTGGACGAGACCAGCGGCATCATGAAGCGCGACCGGCGGCTGCTGGCGGAGGATCCGTTCCAGCGGGCCGAGATCCGCCGGCTCACCGAATGGTTCATGGAGAAGATGGAAACCGACGTGACCCGCCCGCTGGCGCGCGAGCGCATCTTCAAGCTGCAGATGACGCCGGACCAGGGCGGCGGCGCGCCCGATTCGAAAATCCTCAGGACGTCGCGCAACAATATCCGCCAGCACATGAAGTATCTCTCGTGGCTTGCCGGATCCCGACCTTGGCTTGCCGGCGACCGCATCTCCTATGCCGACCTTGCAGCTGCCGCCGCGATCTCGGTACTCGACTATCTCGGCGAAATAGAGTGGTCCGATTCGCCGACCGCCAAGGAATGGTACCAGCGGCTGAAGTCGCGCCCCTCGTTCCGGCCGCTGCTTGCCGAGCGGGTGCGCGGCATCACCCCCGTCTCCCATTATGCGGACCTCGACTTCTAAGGATATGACCATGCCTGGGAACGCTCCAAAGGCGGAGAACCAGGAGAGGAAACGACGGACGCTCACCGTCTTCCTGAAGCAGGAAGCTGCGGCCAAGGGCTTCGACCTCTGTCGCATCACCCGTCCGGATGCGATACCGCATGCGCCGGAGCGCCTGAACGCTTTCCTCGCTGCAGGTTGCCACGGCACCATGAACTGGCTGGCCGAAACGGCGGAACGGCGCTCCAATCCGCGCGTTCTCTGGAGCGAGGTCCGGTCGATCGCCCTGTTCGGCATGAATTATGGCCCAGACGACGATCCGAGCGATATTCTCGGCAAGCGCGACCGGGGCGCCATCTCGGTCTATGCCCAGAACCGCGACTATCACGACATCGTCAAAGGGCGGCTCAAGGAGATCGCGACGCGCTTTGCCGCCCGAGCCGGCGGCGACGTCAAGGTTTTCGTGGACACCGCGCCGGTGATGGAGAAGCCGCTTGCGGAAAAGGCCGGCCTCGGCTGGCAGGGCAAGCACACCAATCTCGTCAGTCGAGAATTCGGGTCCTGGCTCTTCCTCGGCAGTCTGTTCACGACCGCCGATCTCGATTTCGACGCACCCGAGCGCGACCTTTGCGGCTCCTGCCGGGCCTGCCTCGATGCCTGTCCGACCGGCGCTTTTCCGGCGCCATACCAGATCGATGCGCGACGCTGCATTTCCTACCTCACGATCGAGCACAAGGGTCCGATCGAGCCGGAACTGCGCCCGCTGATCGGCAACC
>JAPSJG010000295.1 GCA_031178305.1 Sinorhizobium sp. | reverse complement strand
CGGAACAACAGCTGGCGTTGACGGCCGAACCGCGTCGATACGGTTTCCACGGTACGCTGAAGGCGCCTTTCGCGCTGGCGCCCGGCCGAAGCGAAGCCGCGTTGATCGCGGCACTCGACGAATTCGCAGCCGAGATCGAGCCCTTCACGGTCCCGGAAATCACCCTCCACCAACTCGGTCCCTTCTTCGCACTCGTTCCCTCCCGGGAATGTCCTGCCCTTGACGGTTTGGCAGCGCAGGCGGTCCGTCGCTTCGAACCGTTCCGGGCGCAACTTTCGGAAACGGACATTTCCCGCCGCAATCCCGAGAGGCTGACGGAGCGCCAGAGGGATTATCTCACCACCTGGGGCTATCCCTACGTCTTCGAGGAGTTCCAGTTCCACCTGACGCTGACCGGTCCGGTACCCGAGGAAAAGCAGGGCCTTGTCCGTGAGAAGCTTGAACACGCCTTCGCCGACTTCATCGGCAAGCCGCTTGTCGTCGAGACCGTCGCGCTCTTCTATGAGCCCAGCCGCGGCACGCCCTTCACCGTTCATTCCCTGCTGCCGCTCGGCGGCACATCCACACGAAAGATTGCATGACATGAGCAAAGAACAGGTTCTGACCAATGCCCGGATCGTTCTGGAAGATCGCATCATCGACGGTTCGGTGCTGATCCGCGACGGCAGGATTGCCGATATTTCGGAAGGGGTGATCCGCGCCGGAGAGGACTTCGAAGGCGATTATCTCCTGCCCGGGCTGATCGAACTCCACACCGACCATCTGGAAGCGCATTATTCGCCGCGCCCGGGTGTTCGCTGGCTGAAGATCGCCGCCATCCAGGCGCATGACGCGCAGGTCGTCACCTCAGGCATCACCACCGTATTCGATTGCCTGCGCCTGGGCACCGACGAGGACAACGGCTTTCCGAAGGGCGAGATGCGCAGCATGGCGGACGCTCTGGCGCAGGCCAAGGAAGAGGGGCGCCTGCGCGCCGACCACCTGATCCACCTGCGGTGCGAGGTCTCTACCGCCGACGTGCTCGATCAATACGAGGATTTCCACAATGACCCGCAGGTTCGGCTAGTCTCGCTGATGGATCACGCGCCTGGACAACGCCAGTTCCAGACGATGGAGCAATACACGCTCTATTACAAGACCAAGCGCGGCCTGTCGGACGAAGCCTTCGCCGCCTTCGTCGAGCGCCAGCAGGCGCTTTCCGCCCGTTTTGCGGCGCCGCATCGCGCGGCACTCGCCAAGGTCTGCGCCGAGCGCGGCATCGCCGTTGCAAGCCACGACGACGCGACGATCAACCATGTCGAGGAGTCGATCGGCTACGGCGTCCGGCTCGCGGAGTTTCCGACGAGCTTCGAGGCGGCGGAGGCATCCCACCGCGCGGGGTTGAGCGTCCTGATGGGCGCTCCGAACGTCGTGCGCGGCAAGTCGCATTCCGGCAACATTGCCGCTCGCGACCTCGCCGAGCGCGGCGTGCTCGACGTCTTGTCCTCGGATTACGTTCCTTTCAGCCTGATCCATGCGCCCTTCCTGCTCGCCGAAGAAGTCGAGACGATCGATCTTCCGAAGGCAATCGCAATGGTGACCACGACGCCAGCGCGCACTGTCGGTCTTGATGACCGCGGCCGGATCGCCGTCGGGCTGCGCGCCGACATCGCACGGGTGCATCGACGGGAAGGCGTTCCGGTCGTACGTTCGGTCTGGCGCGAAGGGAGGCGTGTCGCATAATGGCAGCAAAAGGAGCACGCGGAGCTCTGATCGTCGTCGTCGGCCCGAGCGGGGCCGGCAAGGATAGCGTCATTGGCTTTGCCGCCCGCCATTTTGCGCACCGTACCGACATCCTCTTCGTCCGCCGGGTGATCACGCGTCCGTCGGATGCCGGCGGCGAGGTGCACGAAAGCGTGTCGGCCGCAGAATTCGAAGCCATGCGCCAAAGCGGGGCATTCGCCGTTTCATGGCAGGCGCATGGGCTGAGCTATGGCATTCCTCGGGAAATCGCCGCCAAGGTCGAGTCTGGCATAACGGCAATCGTCAATGGCAGCCGCACCGCCCTACCGGCGTTCCGCGCCGCATTCGGCGAGATTTCGGTGGCGCTCATCACTGCCGAGCCCGCCGTTCTCGCCAGGCGTCTGGCTGAGCGCGGGCGCGAAAGCGAGGAGGACGTGCTGCGCCGCCTGACGCGCCAAACGCCCGAGATCATCGCCGAGCCGGACGTGACGGCAATCGACAATAGCGGTCGGCTCGATATTGCCGGAAACCGCTTCATCGCGCTTGTCGAGCGCTGCTGCGAGAAGTCCCACCACGGGGCGCTATACCGTGCCTGAGGCAGGGCGTCCGCCAGCAACAGTCATTGGAAATGCCGTCACGTCAGACTTCCATTGCAAAGCCCCGGCCACCTCGCCGGGGCTTTTTCGTTCCTGGCTTTCTGGCGCGGAGCCTGTACCGCGTTACCTCTCTGACGAGGCCTGCCATTTTCCCTTGCCATTGGCTCGATTATGTATATACATATTGTCAGCAAGGAGCGAACGGATGAGCAGAAACGAAGTCAGCACGAAAGGAATCAGGCTCTGGCGCAATGTGCGTCTCGCCACGCTACGCGAGGAGCTGGATCCACTCGGCGTCATCGACAACGGGGCAGTCGCGGTGCGCGAAGGCCGGATCGTTTACGCCGGCGCTGAAAACGAGTTGCCCTCGGACCTTTCCATGCCTGATGAAGTCATCGATTGCGAGGGCCGCTGGATGACGCCCGCGCTGATCGATTGCCACACGCACATCGTCCACGGCGGCCACCGCGCGCGGGAATTCCAGCTGCGGCTGGAAGGCGCGACTTATGAGGAGATTGCCCGCGCAGGTGGCGGAATTGCCTCGACCGTCAATGCCACCAACGCCCTCTCCGTCGATGAGTTGGTGGAGTCAGCGCTTCCGAGGCTCGACGCGCTGCTTTCCGAAGGCGTGTCCACCGTCGAGGTCAAGTCGGGCTACGGCCTCAATATCGATGCAGAGCTGAGAATGCTGCAGGCGGCGCGGCAGCTGGAGCAACTCCGTCCGGTGCGCATCGTCACCAGTTACCTCGCCGCCCATGTCACGCCTCCGGCCTATAAGGGGCGAAATGCCGATTACATCGAGGAGGTCGTCCTGCCCGGTCTCGCTCGGGCGCATTCCGAAGGCCTGGTCGATGCGGTTGACGGCTTTTGCGAAGGCCTCGCCTTCTCGCCGGCCGAAATCGCGCGCGTCTTCGATGGGGCGAAAGCGCTCGGGCTGCCGGTCAAGCTCCATGCCGAACAGCTTTCCGATCTCGGCGGCGCCAAGCTTGCGGCGTCTTATGGCGCGCTTTCGGCCGATCATCTCGAATATCTCGATGCCGAAGGCGCTAACGCCATGGCGAAGGCCGGTGCGGTCGCGGTCCTGCTTCCGGGCGCCTTCTACACCCTCCGCGAGACGCAATTGCCGCCCGTCGAAGCGCTGCGCGCCGCCGGCACACGCATCGCGATCGCCACGGACTGCAATCCCGGTACGTCACCGCTGACCTCGCTGCTCTTGACGATGAACATGTCTGCGACCCTCTTCCGGCTGACGCTGGAGGAATGCCTCGCGGGCGTCACGCGCGAGGCGGCGCGCGCACTCGGCATCCTCAGCGAAACCGGCACGATCGAAGCCGGGAAATCCGCGGACCTCGCGACCTGGAACATCGATCAACCGGCGGAATTGATCTACCGGATCGGCTTCAACCCTCTCCACGAGCGGATTTTCAAGGGCGAAAGGATTTCGCGATGACCATTGTTCTGAAACCCGGTTCGGTACCGCTCAAGGACCTGGAGACGATCTATTGGACCGGCGAGCCCGCCCGGCTCGACCCTGGCTTCGATGCCGGCATTGCCAAGGCTGCGGAGCGGATCGCCGAGATCGTTGCGGGCAACGCGCCCGTCTACGGCATCAATACCGGCTTCGGCAAACTCGCCTCGATCAAGATCGACAGCGCCGATGTCGCGACCTTGCAACGCAATCTGATCCTCTCGCATTGCTGCGGCGTCGGTCGGCCGCTGCCGGAAAACATCGTGCGGCTGATCATGGCGCTGAAACTGATCTCGCTCGGCCGCGGCGCTTCCGGCGTACGTCTCGAACTCATCCGCCTGATCGAGGCGATGCAGGAAAAAGGCGTCATTCCGCTTATCCCTGAAAAGGGCTCGGTCGGCGCCTCGGGAGATCTCGCGCCGCTCGCGCACATGGCAGCCGTGATGATGGGGCATGGCGAAGCCTTCTTCGGCGGCGAACGCATGACGGCGGCAGCGGCGCTGAGCGCGGCAGGACTTTCGCCAGTGATTTTCGCCGCCAAGGAGGGTCTGGCGCTGATCAACGGTACTCAGGTTTCGACCGCTCTGGCGCTCGCCGGTCTCTTCCGCGCCCACCGCGCGGCGCAGGCGGCCCTCATCACCGGCGCGCTTTCGACCGACGCGGCCATGGGGTCCTCCGCCCCCTTCCATCCGGACATCCACACGCTGCGCGGCCATCGCGGCCAGATCGACACGGCCGCTGCCCTTCGCCGGCTGCTCGAAGGATCGGCAATCCGGCAGAGCCACATCGAAGGCGACGAGCGGGTGCAGGACCCCTATTGCATCCGCTGCCAGCCGCAGGTCGATGGCGCCTGCCTCGATCTCCTGCGCTCGGTCGCCGCCACGCTGACGGTCGAGGCCAATGCGGTCACCGACAATCCGCTGGTGCTTTCCGACGATACCGTCGTCTCCGGCGGCAATTTCCACGCCGAGCCGGTCGCTTTCGCCGCCGACCAGATGGCACTTGCGGTCTGCGAGATCGGCGCGATTTCACAGCGCCGCATCGCCCTTCTCGTCGACCCGGCGCTGAGCTACGGCCTGCCGGCCTTCCTGGCAAAAAAACCCGGCCTCAATTCCGGCCTGATGATTGCCGAAGTCACCTCTGCCGCGCTGATGTCGGAAAACAAGCAGCTCTCGCACCCGGCCTCGGTCGATTCGACGCCGACCTCCGCCAACCAGGAAGACCACGTCTCGATGGCCTGCCACGGCGCCCGCCGTCTCCTGCAGATGACGGACAACCTGTTCTCGATCATCGGCATCGAAGCCCTGGCTGCGGTCCAGGGCATCGAGTTCCGCGAACCGCTGACGACCAGCCCGGAATTGCAGAAGGCCGCGGCAATCTTGCGTGCCGTGGCGCCGACGATCGAGGAGGATCGCTACATGGCCGACGACCTCAAGGCGGCAGGCGAACTCATCGCCTCCGGGCGGCTCGCCGCCGCCGTCTCCGACGGCATCCTGCCGAAGCTGGAGAACTGACATGGCCGTT
>JAPSJG010000294.1 GCA_031178305.1 Sinorhizobium sp. | reverse complement strand
AGGCTTGTCGCGGAAGCCCGCTCCTACTTCGCTCTCGCCCTTTCGCTCATCGAGGCGAAACAGGCACGGTTGATCGTGATCGGTGGCTTCAGCGGCTCGGGCAAGACGACTGTGGCGGAGGCTTTGGCCCCCAAGCTAGGCTCGCCGCCGGGGGCACGGATTGTCGAGAGCGACCGGATACGCAAGGCGATGCATGGTGTCCCGACAGAGGAGAGGCTTCCGCCCGCCGCCTACCGGCCGGAGATTTCGGAGAAGGTCTATGCAGAGATTGCGAGTCGCAGCTGGGAGATCCTGCGCGCCGGCGGCTCGGTCGTGGCCGACGCCGTGTTCGACAGGGCGCCTGACCGGGCGCGTCTCGAGGCGGTTGCGAGCGAAGCCGGCGCGCCGTGCACGGCAGTCTGGCTTGATGCCGAGCCCACGCTGCTGCGCCGGCGGGTCGGCGGGAGGATCGGCAGTCCCTCCGATGCGGATGTCGATGTTCTGTCGCGACAGCTTGCCGCAGACGTGAAGGACGTCGAATGGCAGCGGGTCGACGCCAATCGGGACTCAGGCGAAGTTGTTCGCGCAATCCTCGCGCTGCTCCGCTATTGACGCCCTGATTGCGCGGCTGCGCCGAAAAAGATCGAAGCGGATCCGGGTAACCCGAGCCTGATTAGACCCGTCCGGGCGTCGGTTATGTAATCACCACAAGCACAAGTCGGCAGGGCGCCTGGCGCGAGGCGCATCTACGAAAGCACGTCGTGCGACGCGCTTTGGTCCCCCGCCGGCATCAACGCTCAATGATTGCCACGCCGTCCTCGACGCGATCACTCGGATAGAGGATGACCCTGTCGCCCGGCTGCAGCCCCTCGCGGATTTCCACCGAAAGGCTGTTCCTGTGGCCGATTTCAACGATGCGCAGCCGTGCTTCATGCCCTTCCGCAGAGAATGCCGCCCAGTCGCTGCCCTGCCGGAACAGGGCGCCAAGCGGCAGCCTGAGCACATTGCCCTCGAACAGGATGATCTGCACATCGACGCGATAGCCGTGGCCGAGCGCGCGCCAGTTTTGCGCCGGGTCGGCAAAGTCGAGGATAACATCGACCCGCTGCTCCTCAATTCCAAGGGCGGAAATCTTGGTCCGGGCGAAGGGTTCGATGCGCCGGACGGTCGCTTTTAGATCCGGGCCGCCCCAGCCGGTGACGAGGGCCTTTTGCCCCGGCTTGATCTTAACGGCATCCTCCGAGAGCAGATTGACGACGATTTCGAGATCGCTGGGGTCGCCGATTTCGAGGAGCGGCGTGCCGGCCTCCACGACCCCTTCGCTGCGGCGCATGACTCGTAGCACGACGCCGTTTACCGGCGCAGTCACCGGAACGCATTCGCAGGTCTCGCTGCGGTTCCTGATCTCCTGCCGGGAAAGAAGGCGGGACTGCGCCTGCTCGAGTTCGTGCCGTCTGACGTTGAGCGCCGCCTCGGCCGTCGCGAGGTTGGCTACGGCAACCCTATGGGCGCGCTCGGCATCGTCCAATGTCCGCCGGGAGATCGTGTTGCGCTCGATCAGTTGACGGGCGCGGGCGCGTTCGCTCTCGGCAAAGGTCAGATCGGCCTTGGCCTTCTCGAGTTCGGCGGCGGCAAGGTTATGAGCCGCTCGCGCCGCCTCGACCGCGGCCTGGTGTTCAGCCTCGGTCCGGGCATCGAGAAAGGCCGGCGCGGCCGGTTCGATCTGCGCCAGTTGCGTCTCCCCAGCCTCGACGATGTCGCCCGCGTCGGCCTTGATCCGCTGCAATTGGCCGCGCAACGGCGCATGCAGCGTATAGACGTCGCGGACCCGTGTCTCGCCCTCCTCGTCTATGGTCACCCGCAGCAGCCCGGTTTCGGCCGTTGCGAGGTCCACGGGAATGGGTTGCGGGCGCAAGGCATAGGCGATGCCGGCCGCAAGCACGGCCAGTAGGCTGCCCCAGATCACCAATCTGCGCCTTGCGATGCTCACTGCCTACTCCCGTGTTTTCAAGACTGCGATGAGATCCAGGCGATCGAGGCGCCGACGGACGATCGCCGCGCAGGTCAGCGCCGCCGCAAGCGCAATCAAGGCGGCCTTGCCGTAGGTTGCGTGCCGCAGCACCAGGGGTACCCGGTAGAGTTCCGTTTCGAAGGCGCTCGTCATGTACCAGGCGAGGCTGAAGCCGAGGACTGCGCCGAGCGGGATGGAGATCCAGGTGAGAATGCCGACCTCGCCAAGCAGAATGTAGGAGATCTCCCAGCGGCTGAAGCCGAGCACGCGCAGTGTTGCAAGTTCTCGCGCCCGTTCGGAAAGCGCAATGCGGATCGAATTGTAGGTGACGCCGACGGAGAGCGTCATCGAGAAGGCGACGAAGAATCCGATGAAGATGAAGATCGTTTCGCCCATGGTCTTGTAGAACGTGTCTATGGCAGCTTGGCGGAAGAGGATCGAGGCTATGTTGGGGATATCCTTCAGCTTCGTCAGCAGGGCCGTGCGGCTTGGTGCGTCGACCCTGACATGCAGGCCGCTGACGACGCGACCGTCGCCGGCCACTCTGTTGAGCGCGTCCATGTCCATGTAGGCAGGCTTCCCGATATAGGTATCGAAAATCTGGGCCACCGGCAGATCCACGCGCGGCTGGCGCCCTTCCAGCACCTCGACCGTGACGGTATCGCCCGTCCTGACTTCAAGAAGCTCGGCCAGCTTGCGCGAGAGCACGAGCCCGTCTGGTGGCACCTCGATGCGTCCGCGCTCGTTGTCGAAAACCGGGCTCAAGATCGCGCCATGCGGCACGCCGATGATGCCCTGCCGCTGGACGTGATGGCCGTGGCTGATATGCGCCGACATATAGCGGTAGGGTTCCGCCGCAAGAACGCCGGGCAGGTTCTCGAAACTGCCGATCGTGTCGACCGGTTGCAGGTCGTTGAAGGCGACCGTCGCGTCCTGATGCTGTCCGCGTTCGAATACGGTATCGACGAGTGAGTCGATGGCATCGACCCATTGCAGCGCCATAATCAGCACGGAGATCGACATGGCGAGGCCGAGGCTCGCGAGGAACGCTCGAAGGGGCCAGCGGATGATGCGCCGCAGGATCATGCGCGTGGGTTCGTCGAGGGCGCCGGCAAGCCCGGTCCGCGATGCCCAAGTGCGCCGATAGATCGGCGGCGACGGCGGCTGCATGGCTTCCGCCGGTGGGAGGCGGACGGCGCGGCGCACCGCCGCAAGGCTGCCGGCCAATGCTGCCGCAAGGCTGACGGAAGCGGCAATCACGAAGCCGGCCGGGCCCGGGCGATAGAGGAGGAACGGAAAGCGATAGAATTGGGTGTAGAGTTCCGTATTCCAGTGGCCGAGCCAGGCACCAAGCAGCGAGCCGATGAGGACGCCGATCGAGCCTATCGCGAGAACCATCTTGGCGTAGTGCCAACCGATCGCCAGATTGCCGTAGCCGAA
Source organism: Sinorhizobium sp. (assembly GCA_031178305.1). GTDB lineage: Bacteria > Pseudomonadota > Alphaproteobacteria > Rhizobiales > Rhizobiaceae > Sinorhizobium. The sequence continues at coordinate 1,893 of JAPSJG010000294.1, read as the reverse complement.
CGCCTTCAGGAGGCCGATTTCGCGGCGCTCTGTCTCGATCAGCCGTGCCATCACCATGTTCGTGAGGAAGGCCGCGACCGCAAGGAAGATGGTCGGCAGGATTCGCGACATGTTCTTTTGCTGCGCAATCTCGCTTTCCAGGAACCAGTTCGAGGTCTGATCGCCCCGGCCATAGGCGCCGACGCCGCCGAAGGGGCCAAGCAGGGCGTCGACCCGCTGGATGACATTCTTGGGATCCGCACCGGCCAAGAGGCTCAGGGTAACGCTGTTGAAAGAGGATTTCAGGTCGAAGGCTGCCGCCAGCGCATCCCGCCCCATCCACATGACGCCGAAGCGCTCGTCGTCCGGCATGAGGCCGCCGGGCGCGATGGCATAGACGAATTCGGGACTGAGTGCGGTTCCGACGACCAGCAGCCTGCGCTTGCTGCCCCTCAAGACGGCATCGAAGCTGTCGCCGGGCCTTAAATCATGCGCATCGGCGAACGGCTCGCTGACCACCACCTCGTCGGGGCGGCTCGGATCGACGATGCGTCCGGATCGGATCACCAAGGCGTTCAAGAGCTGAGGTCCTCGCTCGGGCAGCGATATTAGCTGGGCGACGACCGGCTCGGAGAAGCCGGGCATGTCGAGAATGGCGCCCTCGACGATGCGCGTTTCGGCAAGCCGCACGCCCGGAATTTCGGCGATATCGCGTCCGAGAGAGTCAGGAGCGCGCTTCGCTCGCGCAAAAACGTCGGCGAAACGCGTTCGCTCGTAATAGGCACTGGTGGTCTCTTCGAGTGATTCGATCGTCGTCAGCGCCATGATGAGCAGCGCCGTGCCGGATGCTATCACCAGGGCGATGGCCAGCACCTGGGCCCTCAGCTGCCAGAGTCCGCGGAGAAGCTTTCGATCGAGACTGCTCATAGGCTCACCAGGCGAGTTCCGCCGGCGGGCGCTGAACGGCATTTCGCCGCATTTCGACGATGCGCCCGTCGCCGAAGTAGAGCACGCGGTTGGCAATCTCGGCAATCACCGCATTGTGGGTAATGAGCGCCGTGGTTGTACCGAGCTCACGATTGATCCTGAGGATCGCATCGAGGACGAGAATCCCCGTTTTGCTGTCGAGCGCGCCCGTCGGCTCGTCGCAAAGAAGGAGGTCGGGCTGCTTGGCAATCGCGCGGGCGATGGCAACCCGTTGCTGTTCGCCGCCGGACAGTTGCGCCGGAAAATGATCCATCCTTTCGGTAAGGCCGACCATCGCCAGTGCCTCGGACGGCGGCATGGGATATCTGGCGATCTCGGTCACGAGCGAGACATTTTCGCGCGCGGTTAGGCTCGGGATGAGATTGTAGAACTGGAAGACGAAGCCGACGTGGTTGCGACGGTAAAGATTGAGCGCGCGCTCGCTGTCGAGCGCAAGCTCGCGACCGCGAAAGATAACGGTGCCGCTGCTCGGCGTATCGAGACCGCCGAGAATGTTGAGCAAGGTCGATTTGCCGCTTCCGGAGGGTCCCAACATGACCACGAGTTCGCCCTCGCGGAGTTCGACGTCGACACCGCGGAGCGCTGGGACCTCCACTGTCCCCATCCGATAGATCTTGGTAAGGTCGCGCGCCTGCAAAGCTATTGCCGACGTCTCGTTCTCCACCGGTTGCTCCTTGGGTTTCGCGAGGCGTAGCAGCTTACGCGTGGCTATTTTCCCGACACCATGCCGAAAGATAGCGCCCGATCTCCGGCGTGGGAAATTATACGATCGCCGCGCCGACTTTAAATCGCCTTACGCTGGTTTGCGGCCGCAATTGAACGATGATGGGCTCCCCGGCGTTCAGAACACTGAAGCAGGATGGCTGCGATGACCGCACTCGAGGCGAAAGTTCGATTCCTTTCCGATCCAGCGTCCTATTCCGAACC
>JAPSJG010000293.1 GCA_031178305.1 Sinorhizobium sp. | reverse complement strand
GCGGCTTCCAGCCGGTAATCGATGCAGTCATCAAGCTCGCGGAAGTCGCTGCCAAGGAGCCGCGCGACTTCGACCCCGAAGACCACTCCGCCCTCGAAAACGCCATGCTGGTGATTGCCGAGGACGAGCTGCGCAACGCCTACAAGATCACCGAGAAGGCCGCTCGCTACGCCGCCGTCGATGCGGTCAAGGCGAAGGTCAAGGAACACTTCCTGCCGGAAGGAATCGAGAACCCCGCCCATACGGCGGAAGAGATCGCCTCCGTCTTCAAGCACCTGCAGGCCAAGATCGTCCGCTGGAATATCCTCGATACGCAGAGCCGCATCGACGGTCGTGATCTCGTCACGGTCCGCCCGATCGTTGCCGAAGTCGGCATCCTGCCCCGCACCCACGGCTCCGCGCTCTTCACCCGCGGCGAGACGCAGGCGATCGTCGTTGCGACGCTCGGCACCGGCGAAGACGAACAGTATGTCGATTCCTTGACGGGCATGTACAAGGAAAACTTCATGCTGCACTACAACTTCCCGCCCTTCTCCGTCGGCGAAACGGGTCGCCTCGGTTCGCCGGGTCGCCGCGAGATCGGCCACGGCAAGCTTGCCTGGCGCGCCATCCACCCGATGCTGCCGACTGCGGAACAGTTCCCCTACACGCTGCGTGTCGTCTCCGAGATCACCGAGTCAAACGGCTCGTCCTCGATGGCGACCGTCTGCGGCACATCGCTGGCACTGATGGATGCGGGCGTCCCGATCGGCAAGCCGGTTGCCGGTATCGCCATGGGCCTGATCAAGGAAGATGACCGCTTCGCCGTTCTCTCCGACATCCTCGGCGACGAGGACCATCTCGGCGATATGGACTTCAAGGTTGCGGGTACCGAAGCCGGCGTTACCTCCCTGCAGATGGACATCAAGATCGCCGGCATCACCGAAGAGATCATGAAGGTGGCGCTCGATCAGGCAAAGACCGGGCGCGTTCACATCCTTGGCGAAATGGCCAAGGCGATCTCCGAAAGCCGTGGCCAGCTCGGCGAATTTGCGCCGCGCATCGAGGTGATGAATATCCCGGTCGACAAGATCCGCGAAGTCATCGGCTCGGGCGGCAAGGTCATCCGCGAAATCGTCGAGAAGACCGGCGCCAAGATCAATATTGAGGACGACGGCACGGTCAAGATCGCCTCGTCTTCTTCGAAGGAGATCGAAGCCGCCCGCAAGTGGATTCACTCGATCGTCGCCGAGCCGGAAGTCGGCCAGATCTATGAGGGCACGGTCGTCAAGACCGCCGACTTCGGCGCCTTCGTCAACTTCTTCGGCGCCCGCGACGGCCTCGTCCATATTTCGCAGCTCGCCTCCGAGCGCGTTGCCAAGACGACCGACGTCGTCAAGGAAGGCGACAAAGTCTGGGTCAAGCTGATGGGCTTTGACGAGCGCGGCAAGGTCCGCCTCTCCATGAAAGTCGTCGACCAGGCGACCGGCAAGGAGGTCGCCGCTGAGAAGACCGAGAAGAAGGACGGCGGCGAAGCGGCCGAATAAGGCCGGGTTCGACCGAAGCATTCAAGCGTGGCTCCGTGCGCAGGTGCGGAGCCACGCTCCGTTTCTATCGTCGTAAGACCCCTCCCCAACCCCTCCCCACAAGGGGGAGCTTACCTGCCGCGCGGCTTCCCCTAATCCTCAACGGCTCCGCGAGTCCGGAGGTGCAGATGGCGGAAGGCAGGTGCAGCGGTGAGCGCCTCCCTTTTGTGGGGAGGGGTTTTCCGGGGCAAGGGCTTGCCCTCGCCCCCTTGAACCTGAAATCGGAATCCACCCATGCGCCGCGACGCACTGAAAACTCTGTTCCACCCGTTCGATTCCGGAGTCATCGACCCTCCGGGGAAAGGCGAACGCGTTCTCTTCCTGGGCGCCGAGGCGGGCTACAGGCTGCCCGAAGGCTTTGCTGGGTCCATTGTCGCCGTGCAGCCGCTCAAGCCGCTCTTTCGCGCTCTCAAGGCAGCGCAGGCCGACGTCGAGCCCATTGCTACCGGAGAGGACTACGACATGGCGCTGGTGCTTTGCGGCAAGCACAAGGGCGAAAACGAGAACAGGATCGCCGAGGCGCTGAAGCGGACCCGCACCGACGCCCTGATCGTCGTCGCGGGCGGCAAGGAGGACGGCATTCAACCCTTGCGCAAGAAGATCGCAAAGTTCGGCTGGGATGGCGATTCGACGCCGAAATACCATGGCGTCGCCTTCTGGTTCCTGCGGCCCGAGGACGTTTCCGAGGCCGCCGCGAAGCTCGCCAAGGGTCCCGTGCGCGTCGACGGCCTTTTTGAGGCCTCGCCGGGCATGTTCTCGCATGACCGCGTCGATGCCGGCTCGGAGCTGCTCGCCTCTCGTTTGCCCCGTGATTTCACCGGGCATGCGGCGGATTTCGGCGCCGGTTGGGGTTATCTTTCGGTGAAGCTCGCCGACGCCTCGCCGGGTCTCAAGGGCATCGACCTCTTCGAAGCGGATTACGAGGCGCTGGAGGCCGCCCGCGCCAATATGGCGGCGAATGCGCCCTCGACTCCGGCACGCTTCTACTGGCATGACCTGACGGCCGAGGAAACGCGCGACAAATACGACCTGATCGTCATGAACCCGCCCTTCCACGAGGGGCATGCCGCAGAGCCGACACTCGGCGCGGCGATGATCAAGGCAGCCGCCCGGGCCCTCAAACACGGCGGTCGGCTGATGCTGGTCGCCAATCGCGGCCTGCCCTACGAACAGGTCCTGGCCGAGACTTTCAAGGAAAGCGGCGAAACCTGCCGCAATGCGCGCTTCAAGGTGCTCTGGGCGAAGCGCTGAAGATCGCGTGCACAGACCCACCCGCGGGAGGAGCTGTGGGGATTAAATCGACCTCGGTTTTGACCTTTGCGCGTCTGATAAGACGCGCGGCGCTGTAGGCGCCGGTGCCCGGTTGCGGGGCGGAGGCAAAGCCACGCTGGAGGTTACCGCAGCATTGCCTTCAGCGAGGCATCCGGAAAGCAGGTCGGCGCGATGCCGCTCTTAGCCTGCCAGTCGCCAAGCGAGCGGCGGGTCTTGTAGCCCGGCAATCCGTCGACCTTGCCGACATCGTAGCCGACCGCCACCAGCGCCTTCTGCATGCCAAGCACGTCCGAGCGCAACATCTTGCCGACATCGCCCCATTTGGCACGGAACGCGCCGCTCCCTGCGGCGATGCGGTCGGCGAGATTGCCGATGAAGAGCGCGTAAAGGTCGGAATTGTTATATTCCTTGATGACGTAGAAATTCGGCGTGACGACGAAGCTCGGGCCATGCCTGCCGGCGGGCACCAGCATCATGCCGGAAGCCGAGCGCTCCGCCGGCGGAAACGGCTTGCCGGACACGCGGGTGATCCCCATCTCGGCCCAATCGGCGATCGGGCGGGCTAGGTCCGGGCCCTCCTGGGCGCAAGACACTGCTGCCGGGATCGACACTTCGAATCCCCAGTCACGACCGCTCTGCCAGCCTTTGTCGGCCAGGTAGTTTGCGATCGAGGCGAGGCTGTCCGGTACGGACGTCCAGATGTCACGGCGCCCGTCGCCGTCGAAATCGACCGCGTATTTCAGGAAGCTCGAGGGCAGGAATTGCGGCTGGCCCATGGCGCCCGCCCAGGAGCCGCGCATCTCCGCTTGCCTGACATCGCCGCTCGTGAGCATGTGAAGCGCGGCGATCAACTCGCGCCGGAAAAGCTCCGGGCGCGTCGACATGAAGGCTTTGGTCGCCAGCACGTCCATGATCGGATGCGGGATCTTCGCCCGGCCGAAACCCGATTCACGCCCCCAGATGGCAAGGACGATCGGCCCGGGAACGCCATAGATCCTCTCGATCTTCTTCAATGTCGAGGCATGGGTGCTCGCAAGACCACGGCCGGTCGCCGCCAGTCCCTGCAGTCGCTTCTCGGAAAAATAGGAGCCCGGCGAGGAAAACTCGGCCTGGCTCTGCTTGCGCTCCTTCGGCTTCGGAAAGCCGGGCGGCGCGAGATCGGGAAGATCCCAATCGAGCCTTACATCCCGAAAGGCGGCGCTGAAGGCCGCGGCGGAAATGCCGGCCTTTTCGGCCTCTGGCCAGAGGTCTTTCTGCAGCCATAGTCGGAACTGGTTCTCAACCTCGGCCTTTGAGGCGGCGAAGGAGGTGCCCGCGAGCGCGACGAATAAGACGATTAAAACGGAGAGGAGTTTCAGCATCCGGCTTCCCGTAGATGATGGCAAGAATCAGATCGTCGTGCGCGCCCTGAGTGCGGCCGTCAGCGTGCCTTCGTCGAGGTAGTCGAGCTCGCCACCGACGGGAACACCATGGGCAAGACGGGTGATCTTCACCTCCATGCCTTCGAGTTGGTCGGTGATGTAATGCGCCGTCGTCTGGCCCTCGACGGTAGCGTTGACGGCGATGATCAGCTCACGCACGCCGCCCTTGGCGACGCGATCGACAAGGCCCTTGATGCTGAGGTCGTCCGGACCGATGCCGTCGAGCGGCGACAGTGTGCCGCCGAGCACGTGGTAGGCGGCGTTCATCGCGCCGGCGCGCTCCAGCGCCCAGAGGTCGGCCACGTCCTCAACGACGATGATCACCGACTGATCGCGCCGCTCGTCGGTGCAGACCGTACAGGGATCGATCGTATCGACGTTGCCGCAGCAGGAGCAGATCCGGACCTTGCGGTGCGCTTCGCCCATTGCCTCGGCAAGCGGCCCCAGCAATTGCTCCTTCTTCTTAACCAGGTGCAGGGCCGCGCGGCGGGCCGAACGCGGCCCCAGGCCCGGCACCTTCGCCAGGAGCTGGATGAGCTTTTCGATTTCGGGACCGGTGACTCGCTTTGCCATGGCTGGCTTTTAGCGCATATCGCCGACGAACGGAATCATCTTGAGCGTGGACGCGGCGATCAGAACGGCAGCTTCATACCGGGAGGAATCGGCAATCCCGCCGTCAGCTCGCGCGTCTTTTCCGCCTGCACGGCCTCGGCCTTGTCCTTGGCATCCTTGTGGGCGGCAACGATCAGATCTTCGAGGATCTCGACGTCATCTTCCTTGAAGAGCGAGGGATCGATCTTCAGGCTCTTCATATGGCCCTTGCCGTCGAGGCGGACGGTGACGAGGCCGCCGCCGGAGGTGCCGTCGACTTCGAGCGCAGCAATCTCTGCCTGCAGCTTCTCCATCTTAGCCTGCATTTCTTTGACCTTGCCCATCATGCCCATGATGTCGCGCATCGTCGTCTCCTGTTTTTCTATTTCTGCCTGAAATGAAAGCGCCGCTTGCGCGATGCGCCATGCTACTCGATGTCGTCGCCAGGGAGGATATCGCCGTCCTCGGATTCGGCTGCGGCCGGCGCA
>JAPSJG010000292.1 GCA_031178305.1 Sinorhizobium sp. | reverse complement strand
ACATGGCCGCATCGATATCCGCATCTGTGGGTTTCCGGTTGTTCGTCAGCAGGTCCGTCGCCGACATGATCTGGCCGGATTGGCAGTAGCCGCATTGCGGAACGTCGAGATCGGCCCAGACCGCCTGGACCGTTTCGGCCACCTTGCCCTTCAAGCCTTCAATCGTCGTCACCTGCGCGCCTTCGATATCGCCGATGAAGGTCTGGCACGACCTGACCGGCGTACCGTCGACATAGACGGTACAGGCGCCGCATTGCGCCATGCCGCAGCCGAATTTCGTGCCTGTCAGCCCGACAAGGTCGCGGATCATCCAGAGAAGCGGCATATCCGCATCGGCGTTGAGCGAATGTTCGACGCCGTTTATCGTAACTTTCACCATGGTGCTCTCCTCGCGTAATGGCGATTGCCGCCTGCGCTTTGCGGACGTCGCCCGCCGCGGCCATTGGCGCGGGCAGCTTAGAAGACCATAGCTGTGGCCGGTATACTCGATCCTGCCGGATTATTGCCTATTTCTGTCGATGTCACGCGATCGTGATATGGCCAAGACAGCGGCGGTACCGGGGCTAATCGATGGTCTCGCGCCCGGTTGAATTCCCGGAGTTCAGGAGCGCTTTGATGTCCCGCAGCGGAGGATGGCCGAAGGCGCGCCGATATTCCCGGCTAAACTGCGTCGGGCTCTCATAGCCAACGCGCGAGGCAGCCGTTGCCGCATCAAGCTGTTCGGAAAGCATCAGTTCGCGCGCGTGATGCAGCCTCAGGTGCTTCTGGAATTGCAGCGGGCTCATGGCAGTCATCGCCCGGAAATGGTGGTGCAATGTGGACACGCCCATATTGGCGATCTCCGCCAGTTCCTCGACGCGCAGCGGCCGGGCGTAGTTCTCCTTCAGCCATGCGATCGCCTTTGCCACGCGATTGCTGTTGGTGCCGACGAGCGCGAACCGCCGTAGCTGTGCGCCTTGCGCGCCCGTGAGCAGCCGGTACAAGATCTCGTTGTGAATGTGATGGGCGAGGAACGGGATGTCGGTCGGCGCGTCCGCGAGCGAGATCAGCCGCAAGAAGGCATCGAACAGTTCCGGCGTGGCGGTGCCGACGGCGACGCCGACGAGGCTGCCTTCGGGCGCAGCCGCCGCGTGGATATCGTGATCGGCGATGATCCGTCGCAGCTTCTCCAGGTCGAGCCGCAGCGAAGCTGCCACGTAGGGCTCGCCTTCCTTTGCGTCGCAGACATGGGCGGTCATCGGCAGGCCGACCGCGCTCAGGAAATAGCAGGATTCGTCATAAACAAGCGTTCTCTGGGCGACATGGACGCGCTTGCTGCCCTTGATGATCACCGACACCATGGGGTCAGAGACGCTGGCAAAGGGGCCGGCAGGCGCGACAATACGATAGAGCGAAAGGCCTGGAATGTTGTGCTTGAAGCGGAGGCCGTCCCAAGGCAGCCCTGCAAGCTTCTCGAGAATGCGCGCCCGAATGGGCGCGGTTTCCTCGCGCAGGCGCAGCTGCCGGAAATTGATCTCGTCCATGTCTGTGACCCGCCCTCGATCGCCTCACCGTATTCTTACCATATCATTCGGTATCGAGAGTATCAGGCAACGGTAACATGACGCGGATAGCCATAGCCGATCGACGGCATTCGGCTCGCACGATGACCATGCGGCGAAGCATTTTGCACCTCCTCGGCATCAGGCCGGTGTGCAAGACATTGTTGGGGATGGTCGAAGGCGTCCGTGCGTCAAAACGCGGGCAATGGCTCATCAAACTGCGCAAAACTGCGCAAGTTCGGGCTTCGGCCTCGTGATACCCACGCAAAAACGTGAAAGCGCGCTTGTTTGGGCCAAGCGCGCTCAGGCGAACGATCTTGGGAAAGGTGCCGGCATCCTCGATCGAACTCCAGAATTATAGCACAGCCGCGCGCATCCGCGCAAAGCCTGAAACTTTGATGAATCAAACGAAGCCCACAATCCAGGGAGGTTTTTGCCAATGAAGAGATTGCTGGCCGCCACCTTCATAGCGTTGCTTGTGAACCGGTGACGCCGGTTTTCCGCCGTTAAAAAGGCGACCCTGTCCCGGGTTCCGCCCTATCTCTCAGCCCTGCCGCGAGCGCTCGATCACAGTCGGGCGAACCCGCTCGCGGCGCCCGGCCGTTCAATTGCAGCGAAAGCTGCAGGCCTCGCTTCGGCATCGGCAGTGGCGGGCTTAGCTGGATACGACCGAAAATCTCTCTGCGGCGCTCCTGATCACGTTCCCGCTGAAGGCGGGCTGCGGCCACGGCCGCCATTGCGCGCTCGATGACTTGCTCCGTACGGGTCATGGACGCCTCCATTTTGTTCTCGTTATGTTCTCATTCGCGGAGCGTCATGTCAACTGGCCGAAAAAGGGCCTTGCCGTGACGCTTTATGCGGGTTGGCCGCGTGAATCGCCGCCGCTTCGAGGCTCGCAGTACAAGAACATGGGCGGCGACGAGTTCGTCAGGGCAATGTCGTGACTTATCTTGCCGGTAACTGGATGGTGAAATCCGTTCAGACCAAGATCGGCGATGCCTTCGAATTGACGGTGATCAATGCGCCCTGCGGCGATGCCGGCTGCTTCGCCATGCCCGCCGCGACCGTCGGCATCAAGCGCACGAAACATCCGGAGGTTGTGGCCGAGTTCATGTAGTTTCTCGGCTCCGAGAAGATCTTACGCGAGATCAAACGTCGCGCCCGGTTCGGGCGCGACGTTTTTAATTGAGGCTGTATTCACACCCGCTTCCCGCTTCGCACTGCGACCAGACGGGAGTGGCCGCTACTCCTCAAAGCGAGCGAGCACGGCGCCAGGCTCAAGATAGCTGCCTTCGGCGGCGACGCGCCGGAGGGTTCCGTCGCGGGCGGCGAGCACTTGGGTCTCCATCTTCATCGCCTCCATCACAGCCAGGAGATCGCCCTCGCGAACATGATCGCCATCAGCGATTTTCCAGGACTGGAGCGTACCGGCGATGGGTGCTGCGACTACGGTTGGATCGGCGGCCGACGCGGCGGGGGCCTTTTCGTCCACCCGCGCAGGGGCGGAAAGGCCGGAAAAGAGCATGGCGGGGATAGCCAGCTCGTGTCTCTTGCCGTCGATTTCGACATGGGTGCGGATCAGGGACGGATCGGCGCTGCGCTCGGGCCGCGCCACGGCTGCGGGCATTTCGGCGAATTCCGTCTCGATCCAACGCGTATGCACCTTGAAGCCGTCATCGCCGATGAAATCAGCGGCCTCGATCGCGGCGCGATGGAAGGAAAGCACGGTCGCGACACCCTCGATGCGGAATTCGCTGAGCGCGCGGCGGGCCCGCTTCAGCGCCTCCTCGCGCGTGGCGCCGGTGACGATCAGCTTCGCCACGAGCGAATCGAAGACGCCGGGGATGGCCGAGCCGCTTTCGACGCCGCTATCGAGGCGGATGCCGGGGCCGGCCGGCGGCTCGAAGGCGGTGATTCGACCGGGAGTCGGCAGGAAGCCGCGACCGGGGTCCTCCGCGTTGATGCGGAATTCGATCGAATGGCCGCGTGGTGCCGGCGTTTCCGTCAGGCGAAGCGGCAGGCCGTCGGCAATGCGGAACTGCTCGATCACGAGGTCGATGCCGGTCGTCTCCTCGGTGACCGGATGCTCGACCTGCAGGCGCGTATTGACTTCGAGGAAGGAAATCGTGCCATCGGCGCCGAGCAGGAACTCCACGGTTCCTGCCCCCGTATAGCCGGCGGCGGCACAGATCGCCCGCGCCGATTCATGTATCGTGTTGCGCTCAGCGTCGCTGAGGAACGGCGCCGGCGCTTCTTCGACGAGCTTCTGGTTGCGCCGCTGCAGCGAACAGTCGCGGGTGCCCAGCACCAGGACATTACCATGGCGATCGGCAAGCACCTGCGCCTCGATGTGGCGCGGCCGATCGAGAAACCGCTCGACGAAGCATTCGCCGCGGCCGAAGGCCGCCGTCGCCTCGCGCACGGCCGAGAGATAGAGTTCCTCGACCTCCTCCATGCGCCGCGCGACCTTCAGGCCGCGTCCGCCGCCGCCATGGGCGGCCTTGATCGCGACCGGAAGACCGTGCTCCTTCGCGAAAGCGACGACCTCGGCAGGACCTCTGACCGGGCCATCGCTGCCGGCAACGAGCGGCGCGCCGACGCTCTCGGCTATGCGGCGAGCCTCGACCTTGTCGCCGAGCGATTCGATCACATGCGGGTCGGGGCCGATCCAGATGAGGCCGGCTTCGATCGCGGCGCGGGCGAATTCCGCTCTTTCCGAAAGAAAGCCGTAGCCGGGATGGACGGCGTCCGCGCCGCTGCGGCGGGCGATGTCGATGATTTTGGCAATGTCGAGATAGGTCTCCGCGGGCCGGCTTCCAGTGAGACCGTAGGCCTCGTCGGCAAGCCGCACGAACAGCGCATCCACGTCCGGGTCGGCATAGATTGCGACGGAGCCAACGCCATGGTCGCGGCAGGCGCGGATGATGCGCACCGCGATCTCGCCGCGGTTGGCGATCAGCACTTTCTTCATCGGTGTCTCCTCACATTTTGTTCTTTTGGCGCCAGCTGTTCTTTGCGGCAGAGCTCTTCTCGGGCTTGATTTCGGCAAAGCGCGTGATCGGCCGGAAGCGGATCTTCGCGTTTACCGGAATCTGGCCGGCGAGATCGACGTGATATTCGGCAACGGTGCCGATGACTGGATAGCCGCCCGTCAACGGGTGATCGGCGAGGAAGAGCACCGGCTGACCGCTATGCGGCACCTGGATCGCTCCCGTCGCCGTGCCTTCGCTCGGCAACTCCGCCCGATCGATCCGTTCAAGTGGTGTTTCGCCGGCAAGACGGATGCCGACGCGGTTGGATTGCGGCGTCACCAGCCAATCCTGATTGCAAAGCTGATCGAGCGCCGCCTCGGTGAACCAATCGGTGCGCGGTCCCACGACAATGTCGAGCGTGACCGTATCGCCGGCCGCCGGCAGCTTCGCGAACGGCAGCTCGTCAAGAGAGACGCTCTCCATCGGCGCCGCCGGCTCGCTGATAGGCAGAACGGCACCCGTCGAGACGGGCGGCGGTCCGACGACGGCCAGCGTGTCGGTCGCGGCGCTGCCGAGCACCGGCTTCACCTCGAAGCCGCCGCGAACGGCGAGATAGGAGCGCATGCCCTTCGGTGGATGGCCGAGCGTCACTACGTCTCCCGTTTCGAGCGGGATCGGCTGGCAGGTCGCGGCTTCGAAGCTGCTTCCCGCCCGGTCGCGTACCGTCACAGGGCACGGGGCGCCGGCGAGCGCGATCGTCGCACGGCCGGAGCTTTCGAAGGAGAAGCCGCCGAAGGTGATTTCCAGGCAGGCGGTCGCCGCGGCATTGCCGACC
>JAPSJG010000291.1 GCA_031178305.1 Sinorhizobium sp. | reverse complement strand
CCAGGCCGTAAGCCTCGCAGCTGCGGCAGCCGCCGCGGCTTTCCAGGGCGACGGAGCGGCGCTTTTCGCCGAGGGCCGGCGGTCGGAAGCAGAGCGACGGCTGGCCGAATACCTGCCGGCCGAGGCCCTTGACGCTGGCATGTTCCTTCTCTTGGTCCGTCGGGACGGACTTATCTTCGCTGGCACGCCGGGCGGCGCCTCCTTCATCGGCCGCGCGCTCGCAGCAATCGCGCCGGATGTGGCACCGCTGCAATATTATGGCGTGGGTTCCGGTGCGACGAAGGCGCCCATAGACGGCGCTGAGCACTTCGTGGCGCTGATGCAGGTGCCGACTTCCGCGGACGTCGTATTGGCGGTAATGCCGGTCGCCCAATTCGAGGCCGCCTGGCGCGACGACGTCTCGCTCAACGTCACCCTGTTTGCCGGCATTTCGGCAATCCTGCTCGTCGTGCTCTACGCCTATTACATCCAGGCAAAGCGTGCCCGCGACGCCGATGCCGAGTTCGCCGAATCGAATCTGCGCGTCGAAACCGCGCTTTCGCGCGGCCGCTGCGGCCTCTGGGATTTCGACCTCGCCAATCGACGCCTGTTCTGGTCCCGCTCGATGTACGAGATGCTCGGCATGCCCGGCGACAGCAGCGTGCTGTCCTTTGGTGACGCCGCGCGGCTCATGCACCCGGAGGATCGCGGTATCTACCGCGTCGCACGGGCCATCGCCAAAGGCAACGAGCGCCAGATCGACCAGGTCTTCCGCATGCGCCATGCGGATGGCCATTACGTGTGGCTTCGCGCCCGCGCGCAGGTGATCCGCACGGTTTCGGGGCGGACGCACCTCATCGGCATCGCCATGGACGTCACCGAGCAGCATCGGCTCGCGCAGCGCTATGCGGAAGCGGACCAGCGCCTCGCCGATGCGATAGAGTGCACGTCGGAAGCTTTCGTGCTCTGGGACAAGTATGACCGTCTGGTCATGTGCAACACCCATTTCCAGCAAGCATACCAACTGCCGGACCACGTTCTGGTGCCGGGTACGGAGCGGGCGGTGGTCCATGCGGCGGCGGCAAAGCCCGTCATTGAGCGGCGCGTGGCCGATCCGGACCGCGGCAGCCAATCGCAGACGACCGAGGTGCAGCTCGCAGACGAGCGCTGGCTGCAGATCAACGAACGGCGCACGCGCGACGGAGGTCTCGTTTCCGTCGGCACGGACATCACGCCCCTGAAGCGTCATCAGGTGCGTCTGCGCGAGTCGGAACGGCGGCTGATGGCCACGATCGGCGACCTTTCCGCATCGCGCATCACGCTGGAACGGCAGAAGGCGGAACTCTCCGTCGCCAATTCCAATTACCAGGCTGAAAAGGAACGCGCCGAGGCTGCAAACCGCGCCAAATCCGAATTCCTCGCCAACATGTCGCACGAACTGCGCACGCCGCTCAACGCCATTCTCGGTTTCTCGGAAATTCTGCAGAACCAGATGTTCGGGCCACTCGGCTCGGAGAAGTATCACGAATATTCGCGCGACATTCACGAAAGCGGCAAGCATCTGCTGAACGTCATCAACGACATTCTCGACATGTCGAAAATCGAGGCGGGCCACATGCGCATCTCGCGCGAGCGGATCGATCTTGCGCCATTGATCGAAGAGACGCTGCGCTTCACAACGATCCCGGCGGAGCAGAAGAATATCCGCGTCGTTCAGGAGGTGTCTTCGGGGCTAAGCATGTTCGCCGACCGGCGAGCGATGAAGCAGGTGCTTCTTAACCTCCTCTCGAACGCGGTCAAATTCACCAATGAAGGCGGACGCATATCGCTTAGGGCCCGCAAGGTTCGCGGCGCGGTGACACTGACAATCGCCGATTCCGGCATCGGTATCCCGAAGGATGCGCTGCAAAAGATCGGCCACCCCTTTGAGCAGGTGCAGAGCCAATACGCCAAGAGCAAGGGCGGCTCTGGTCTCGGGCTTGCGATCTCCCGCTCTCTGACGCGGCTGCATGGCGGAACGATGAAGATCCACTCGGCCGAGAATGTCGGGACGATCATCTCCGTCAGGATACCGGATTGCGTCCAACCTACAGCGCCGCGCGTCTTATCAGACGCGCAAAGTTCGCTGTAACGCCTGGAATTGCTGCATGTCTTTATCCTTAAAACGAGGTCGATTTAAGGAGACATGCGGTAGAGGTCAGGAGCCTCCAATGACCGAGTGGAAGACGCCGCGCACCGCCTTTGAGAGGCGGCGAATATCCGCCTTGAGGTGCTTCAGGTCCGGGTAGTCCCCGGCCTGGCAAACGAGATCGATGAGGCCGGCCGGCGCCTCCTCTGGGTCGAGTTCGCCGTCGATGCAGAGGCGGATGATCTGCGATATCTCGGTGAAGAGCGTAAGCGCCTCGACTGCGGCGTCGAGATTGTTTGCATCCATCAAGGCGGCGCCAAGCGTCTTCAGCGCCTCCATGGTATGGCTCCCGGCGGGCAATGGCGCCACGCCCCTCGCCGGCGCAACCAGTGCCAGATACTGGGCGATGAACTCGATATCGATGAGACCGCCCGGGATGAGCTTCAAGTCCCAGATGCCGTTCGGCGGTTTCTCCCTGTCGATGAGATCGCGCATCTCCTCGACGTCTTTGCGGATCCTTCCGATGTCTCGTTTCTGCGAGAGAACCTCGGCAAAGATCGCCTCCGCCTCACCGATCAGACTTGCGTCGCCGCAGATGCAGCGGGCGCGCGTCAGTGCCAGATGCTCCCACGTCCAGGCTTCCTGGCGCTGATATTTGGCAAAGGCGGAAATGCGGGTTGCGACCGGCCCCTTGTTGCCGGAGGGCCTCAGCCGCATGTCGACGTCATAGAGGATGCCCTCGGCGGTCGGCGCGGAGAGAGCGGCGATCAATCGCTGGGTCACGCGGGTATAATAACGAACCGGATCGAGCGGCTTGCCGCCGTCGGACTCGGGCGTTTCGTCGTCATAGTCGTAGAGGAGAATGAGGTCGACGTCGGAACCGGCCGTCAGCTCGTAGCTGCCGAGCTTGCCCATGCCGACGATCGCCACGCGGCCGCCGGGGAACTGGCCATGCACCGCGCGGATCTCGTCCAGGACCGCATCGAGCGCGGCGGCGATAATCAGATCGGCAAGGTCGGTGAAGGCCCTGCCCGCCTGCAGGCCGGAAATCGCCCCGGTCAGCAGCCTTATGCCGATCAGGAAGCGCTGCTCTGCGGCAATGATGCGCAGACGATCGAGCACCTCCTCGTAGTGGCGGGCGCCAGCGACGAAATTGGCGATGCGCGGCGCAAGATAGTCGCGCGTCGGCAGTTCCGCGAGAAGGCCCGGATCCAGCATGCCGTCGAAGACATGCGGTTTGGCAGCGATGATGTCAGCCAAGCGCGGCGCCGAGGACATGATATTGACGATCAGCGACAGCAGCCCCGGATTGTTTCCAAGCAGCGAAAAGAGCTGGATGCCCGCGGGCAACCCCGAGATGAACTTGTCGAACCGCAGGAGCGCCTCGTCGGCCCGCCGGCTTTCACCGAAAACGCGCAGCAGCTCCGGCGTCAGCTCGGTCAGCCTCTCGCGCGCCTCGACGGACTGTGTCGCCCGGTAGCGGCCATAGTGCCAGGTGCGAATGATACGCGCGATGTCCGAGGGCCGCTCGAAGCCCAGCCTCTTCAGTGTGTTCAGCGTATCGGGATCATCCTGCTGGCCGGTGAAGACGAGATTGCCGGTCTCGCTCGAGAGCTTCGCCTCCTGCTCGAAGAGCTGGGCGTATCGTCGTTCAACCGTTCTAAGGACATTCGAGAAACGCATGGCAAAAGATGCCGCATCCGCGAAGCCGAGCATGCAGGCGGTCCGTTTCAATTCCGCTTCTGTCTCGGGCAGCAGGTGCGTCTGCTCGTCGTGAACCATCTGGATGCGGTGTTCGACGCCGCGCAGGAACCAATAGGCCTCGATCAGTTCGTCCGCCGCCACCCGGTCGATCCAGCCGGTCTCGGCGAGCGCGCGCAGCATCGCTTCCGTCCCCCGCAGCCTCAGCGCAGGCATGCGTCCGCCGGCGATCAGTTGCTGCGTCTGGACAAAGAACTCGATCTCACGGATGCCGCCGCGACCGAGCTTGACATTGTGTCCCTTGACCGCGATTTCGCCATGCCCCTTATGGGCGTGAATTTGCCGCTTGATCGAGTGGATATCGGCGATCGCCGCATAGTCGAGATATTTGCGGAAGACGAAGGGCGTCAGCTCTCGGAGGAAACGCTCGCCCGCCTCCAGGTCGCCGGCCACCGGCCGTGCCTTGATGAAGGCAGCGCGCTCCCAGTTCTGGCCCCTGCCCTCGTAGTAGAGCATCGCAGCCTCGACGGAAATCGCAAGAGGCGTCGAACCGGGATCCGGGCGCAGTCTGAGGTCGGTGCGGAAGACGTAGCCGTCACCGGTCCTCTCCTGGAGCACGCGGATCAGTCGTCGCAGTAGCCGCGCGAAGGTCTCCGATGCCTCGTCGGGTTGAACGACGATGGCGGATCGTGGCTCATAGAAGATGACAAGGTCGATATCGGAGGAATAGTTGAGCTCCGAGGCTCCGAGCTTGCCCATGCCGAGCACGACGACCCCGGAATCGGCGCTCGGTGCGGCTGGGTCCTTCAGCAAAAATTTGCCACTCTCCTGCGCACTCAACAGCAAGTGATCGATCACCGCCGAGACGGCCGCGTCGGCGAAATCGCTCAACCACCGGGTCGCCTCCCGGCCGTCGAACAATCCGGAAAGATCGGCGAGCGCGATGGCGAAGGCGATCTCGCGTTTTGCCCGCCGCAGCCGCGACATGATCTCCGCGTCGGTGACGGCCGCACCCGCCATCTCCCCTTGCCACGCCGCCCGGGCAACGTCGACCCGGCGGCGCAGAAATGACGGCAAGGCTTCGGCAAGCAGCGCCTCGAGAATGGCAGGATGGCTGCCGGCCGTGTCGCGCAGGAAAGGCGAGAGCGCCAGCGCGGCGACGAGAAAATCCTTGAGCGGCGCATCGGATGCCAGGAGCCCAGCGATCGCGTCCCGCCCTTTAGCCGCATCCTTCAGGACCGAAACGGCGGCCTTGGCCTCCGCCTGGCTTGCCGGGCGGATCGCTACCGCCTCGATATCGGACAGACGCCGTTCGGTCGTTTCCGCCATCGGTTTTCCCCTCAGGTACGATCAGTACACGCTTCACCCCCTCTGGCCTGCCGGCCATCTCCCCCACAAGGGGGAGAAACTGTTCGGCTTTCCCCTCGCTCCAACCGAAACGCTTATACGAGCGGACGCTTCGGCGGAGGCGCAAGGATGCCACATCTATTCTCCCCCTTGTGGGGGAGATGGCCGGCAGGCCAGAGGGGGTTGAGATCGTCGCAAT
>JAPSJG010000290.1 GCA_031178305.1 Sinorhizobium sp. | reverse complement strand
CTGAGCGAAGTTCTCCGCAAGCCAATCCAACATTGGTCGAGGCACGGGCACTCACTGTGGCAGACCGGCCATGCGGTAGCCCTCGACAAAATGCCGCCGCAGTTCTTCGTCCCGGAATCGCTGCGAACCCGACCACTGCCGTATCGTGAATTTCGGATTGCTCATCATGAACAATTGCGCCTCCGTCCGGGCCTCATCCAAGCGCCCGAGGCGCGCCAGGCTTGCCGTGAGCAGACGGCGCGATGTGGCACGGTAGGTTTCAGGACGGCGCAGTGCGATGCGGCGTACGTCCGCATGTTTGCCCTTATAGGCGAAAACTGAATTGCTGGCGATTACGAACAGCCCGCTGGCTCTCGAGAGGTCGGTGATCAAGTCTTCAGTCAAGCCGTCAACGAAAACCTCCTGATCGGGGTCGTTACTCATATTCGTGAACGGAAGGACGGCGATGGAAGGTTTGATCGGCAGCGGCAGTGGTGCCGTAGCGGATGAGGCATGGCTAGCCGGAGTCTCAATCCAATACACGGAAACCGGCTCGACCACGTTTTTGATCGTAGCGGCCCAAGCTCATCGAATTTGCAATACAGCCGGCGCCGAACCTGATCGTATATGCTGCCGGAGACGTATATCTCTCCTGGACCAGCCAATGCCTGAAGCCGCACCGCTATGATGACGCCATCGCCGTACAGATCGCCGCCTTCCACGACAACGTCGCCCAGGTTAATCCCTATCCGCAGGAGTATCTGGCGGTCATCGGGAAGCCCCTGGTTCGCCGCGGACATGCGCCTCTGGAATTCGATTGCACAAGTCACAGCGTTTACCGCGCTGGCGAACTCGACCAGAACTCCGTCACCCATCGTTTTGACGACGCGGCCGTTATTCTCGCGGACGAGTGGTTCGAGGATCCGTTTGCGACGCTCTTTCAATACTGCCAGCGTACCGCCTTCGTCCAGTTCGACCAGGCGGCTATAGCCGACCACATCGGCAGCCATGATGGCGGCAAGACGCCGTTGAGCGCGTTCTTCAGCCATATTCAGTGCTTTCACAGAACGCCGTGCTTGGAATTTTAAGACGTCCAATGGAAATGTCTATCCAATGAATGCAGGCGTCTTGCCGGCGCTTGCCGGCCACAGACGTGCGTCGGTTGTTTCTAAAGATTCTCCGGCGTGATCGTCAGGAACCGGACCGGCCCCGGGCTGACCTCGACATCGATCAGGTCGAGCGATCGTAAGGTGAGGTCGATCGATCGCCTCGCCTGAATCTCCGGCGCCTGGTCGAGGACGATCGACATGATGCCCTGATGAAGAAAGCCGCGCGCCTGATCGGATAGCTCATGGCCCACCCAGAAGACGTTTCGTAGCGCGTGCTCCTTTAGCACCGAAGCGACCGAGCGGTTGTCGCCGCCAGCCGTGTAGAGCCCGATGATTTCGGAATCGTCGCGCAGCGCCCCGCGCAAAAGCTCCATCGAGTTGATGTCGTCGTCATAGTCGAACATCACCTGCTTGAGGAGGTGACCTCCGTCGTGTTCGGCGAGGTAGGACGAGAAGCCGCGGATGCGCTCCTTGTGGTTTTCATAGGCGCCGCTGTGGCAAAGCGCCACGAAAGAGCCTTGCCGCCCGACCAGCATCCGCGACATGTAATAGGCGGCCGTGCGGCCGGCGGCATAGTTGTCGATCCCGACATAGGGGAGTTCCTGGGCTGGCCGCGTCATGATCTGCACCACAGGCGTGCCGAGCCCCGCGACCGTCCTCAGGCTCTTCACCACCTCCGGATGGTCCGGCGCCACGACGATCAGGGCGGAACGGCGGATCGTCGGATTGGCGATGTAGTGGGCGAAATCCACCGGATCGTTTTCGCGCGCGAAGGTGCGGTGGACGACGATGCTCTTGTCGAGCAGTGCGGCGATCCGCTCAAAGGCCTGGTTCATGCGCGAGTAGAAGCTCGTCTCCGGCCTGACGAGAATCACCTCGATCCTGATCAGCCCCCTGTGCGCTTCCGGCATAGGATGGCGGTAGTTCAATTTTCTGGCCGCGAAAAATACCCTCTCGACCGTTTCGGGACGAACGCCGCCGCGGCCGTTGACGACGCGCTCGACCGTCGCCGTGCCAACGCCCGCCTCCCGCGCCACATCCTTCAAGGTCACCTTGGCCAAAGGAACCACCTCCGTCGGACACCAGTTCA
This sequence comes from Sinorhizobium sp., assembly GCA_031178305.1. Lineage (GTDB taxonomy): Bacteria > Pseudomonadota > Alphaproteobacteria > Rhizobiales > Rhizobiaceae > Sinorhizobium. The sequence goes on along the minus strand of JAPSJG010000290.1, from coordinate 3,199 downwards.
GCAAGTGAAACGCCGCCCGTCAATGATCAAATTTGATCAAGGAAGATTTAGCGCGCGGCGGAGAGCGGCGCTACCCTCGCAAAGAATTCGGGAGGAGACAGTCCGAACCGACCCGCAACGAAAAAGCAGCATCCGGCGCGCCCATGCGGCGGGCGGCCGGGCTACGGAGGAACTCATGAAGATCGCACTCGATCCCTATATGCATCGCCACCTCAGCCTCAGCGATCTGTGCCGCAAGGCGGCGGAGCTCGGCTATGAATATATTGAGCTTTCGCCGCGCGACGATTTCCTGCCCTGGTGGGTCCGGCCGCGGGCGCACAAGGAGCGGATCGCCGAGTTCAAGTCGGCGCTGAAGGACCATGGCGTGCAGCTCGCTTCGGTCCTGCCGATGTATCGCTGGGCGAGCCCGCACGAGGACGAGCGCCAGGCGGCCGTGCGCTACTGGAAGGAAGCGATCCGGATCGCCGTGGAGATGGGCTGCGATACGATGAATTCCGAATTCGGCCGCGGCCCGTCGCCCGACCGCAGCCACCGCTCAAACTGCTGCGGCGGCATGCATTCCCACGAGCACAGCGAGGCGGCCTGGTGGCGATCGATGGAAGAGCTGGTGCCGGTCTTCGAGAAGGAAGGCGTGACGCTCAACATGGAGCCGCACCCGGAAGACTGGTGCGAGACCTTGCATCCGGCAATCGACATGCTGAAGACGATCGGCTCGAAGAACGTCAAATTCCTCTATTGCGCGCCGCACACCTTCTATTTCGGCGACGATATGGCGAAGATGATTCGCGATGCCGGGTCGATGATCGCCCATGTCCACGTCGCCGATACCTATGACCACAAGGCGTCCTCGGGGCTCCGCTACATCATCAATCCGCCGGGCGCCAAGGTGACGATCCACCAGCACATGGACATGTACCAGGGCGAGATCAATTGGGACGTTTTCTTCTCCTCGCTCGCCGAGGTCGGCTTCGATGGCATCGTCACGGCTTGCGTCTTCGGCTGGGAGGATCGTGCCGACGAGTCCGGCCGCTTCATGCGCTCGGAAATCCAGAAGTACGTCGACAAGTACTGGCCCGAAATTAAGTAGCGTTTTACTCACCAACCGACATCGACAGGTACAACCCCGTGACCATCACAATCACGACAGCCCCTTGCTGCTGGGGCGTTGACGACGTCAAGAACCCGAACCTGCCCGCCTGGGAGCGCGTCTTCGACGAGGCCGCCGCCGCCGGTTATGGCGGGCTGGAACTCGGGCCCTACGGCTACGTGCCGCTCGAGTCCGAACGCGTTGCCAGAGCGCTTGACGAACGCAAACTCTTCATCGTCGCCGGCACGATCTTCGACGATCTCGTCTCGCCGGAGAACCAGGGCAACCTCCTGCGCCAGACAGACGAAATCTGCGCCGTCGTCACCAACCTGCCGCAGCCGGAGCAGGTCCTCGGACAGCGCTTCAGGACGCCCTATCTCACGGTCATGGACTGGGGCCATGACGAGCGGGATTACGCCGCCGGCCATTGCGACCGGGCACCGCGGCTCTCCGACAAAGACTGGGCCGGCATGGTCGAGAACATCAAGGCGATCGCCGCGCTTGCACGCGACAAATACGGCATGCGCGCCGTAATCCACCCGCATGCAGGCGGCTATATCGAGTTCGCTGACGAGATCGATCGGATCGCGAATGACGTGCCGGCGGAGCTTGCGGGCTTCTGCATCGACACGGGCCACACCTACTATGCGGGCATGGACCCGATCGAGACGCTGAAGAAGTATGCCGACCGCCTGGACTACGTGCATTTCAAAGACATCGATGAAAATGTCTTTCGCCGCGTGCTTGGCGAGAAGATCCGCTTCTTCGAGGCTTGCGCACGAGGCGTGATGTGCCCGATCGGCCGCGGTGTCATCGACTATCCGGCCGTCAAACGCGCGCTCGAGGAGATCGGCTACCAAGGCTTCATCACGGTCGAGCAGGAGCGCGATCCCTTGAGCGTTTCGGGGAGCCTCGCGGACGTGAAGGAAAGCCGCGACTATCTGCGCTCGGCAGGGTTCTGAAAATCAACAGTTGGGAACACCGAAATGTCAGAGAAGAAGACAAAGACCACTCGCTGGGGAATGGTCGGCGGCGGGCGCGGCAGCCAGATCGGCTACATCCATCGCTCGGCGGCGCTCAGGGACAACACTTTCGAACTTATCGCCGGCGCCTTCGACATCGATCCGGAGCGCGGCTGTGCCTTCGGCGTCGATCTCGGGCTCGATGAAGCGCGCAGCTACCCGGACTACCGGACGATGTTCACGGAGGAAGCGAAGCGGCCAGACGGTATCGAGGCGGTATCAATTGCCACCCCCAACAACACGCATTTCGAGATCTGCAAGGCCGCGCTCGAACACGGCATTCATGTCGTCTGCGAGAAGCCGCTCTGCTTCACCGTTGCGGAAGCGAAGGAGCTGAAGGCGCTCGCCGAGGCGCGCGGCCTCATCGTCGGCGTCACATATGGCTATGCCGGCCACCAGATGATCGAGCAGGCGCGCGCCATGGTGAAAAACGGCGATCTCGGCGAAATCCGCGTCGTGAACCTGCAATTCGCCCATGGCTTCCACAGCGCGCCCGTCGAGGAGCAGAACCCGTCGACTCGCTGGCGCGTCGATCCGAGATTCGCCGGCCCCAGCTATGTACTTGGCGATGTCGGCACCCATCCGCTTTATATCTCCGAGGTCATCCTGCCGCATTTGAAGATCAAGCGGCTGATGTGCGTGCGCCAGAGCTTCGTCAAAAGCCGGGCGCCACTCGAGGATAATGCAGTGACCCTGATGGAATACGACAACGGCGCCATCGCCAATGTCTGGTCGAGCGCCGTCAACGCCGGCTCGATGCACGGCCAGAAGGTCCGCATCGTCGGCTCCAAGGCAAGCATCGAATGGTGGGACGAGCGGCCGAACCAGCTCTCATACGAGACCCAGGGCGAGCCGGTCCGCATCCTCGAACGCGGCATGGACTATCTCTACCCCGAAGCCCGCCTCGACGACCGCATCGGCGGCGGCCATCCGGAAGGCCTGTTCGAGGCCTGGGCGAACCTCTACCGCCGCTTCGGCCTTGCGATCAACGGCAATCGCGGACTCGTGCCGGAAGGCATCGAGAAGCTCGGCTTTCCGGGCATCGACGCCGGGCTGGAAGGCGTCCGCTGGGTCGAAAACTGCGTCCGCT
>JAPSJG010000289.1 GCA_031178305.1 Sinorhizobium sp. | reverse complement strand
AGATAGTTGGAGCGGATGATCGTCGTGTTGCGCCCGGTATTGCCGCCGCCGATCCAGCCCTTTTCGAGTACGGCGACATTGGTGATGCCGTGCTCCTTGGCGAGGTAATAGGCGGCCCCGAGGCCATGCCCACCGCCGCCGATGATGATCACATCATATTGCTTGCGCGGCTCCGGTGAGGCCCAATGCGGGCCCCACCCCTTATGGCCGCGCATCGCCTCGCGCGCCACGGCGAAAACAGAATATTTGCGCATCCGCCTGCTACTCCATGAACCCAATGAACGTTCCGTTGCCGTTAGAAATCGCAAATCCGGAGGACGCGCAACGTTTCTTTTGCGACGCGATCCGGCGGACTTGGACGGACTTGCGACATGCGGGCGGCGGCGCAACCGCGCCCTGCGGCGCTCCGCTCGCCCTAGAGCTGATTTTTGCCGGGCGCCGGCGATCTCGCGCTGGACTTTCCGCCCATGATCTGGTATCCGCTCAATTAATCGCAGAAGCTCCGGCTCAGCGAACGTACATTTATTGCCTCCCAATTGGTGAGGCTGATCACTCGAGCAAAGGAACGGGATTCACGTGCAAGTACTTGTCCGCGATAACAATGTCGACCAGGCGCTCCGCGCTCTCAAGAAGAAGATGCAGCGCGAAGGCATTTTCCGCGAAATGAAGATGCGTGATTTCTACGAAAAGCCATCCCAGAAGCGTGCGCGCGAAAAGGCCGAAGCCGTTCGCCGCGTCCGCAAGCTGGCGCGCAAGCGCGCACAGCGTGAAGGCCTTCTGGCCCGCTGATCGTCGTTTTTTCGACGCTTTCCGATGTAAATCGTGGCGGGGGCGAGTTTTCGCCGCCGCCTTTTTTTGATGCGGACACCCTGTCCGTTGGCAGTCATGCCTGACTGCATGAACTGGCGACGGTCGGCCGCCCCGAAAGAAAACAGGCCGGTTCGCCCGGGGCACTGACAGGCCCCGGCGGGGGACCCGGCGCCTTCGCCGCTCTCCGTCTTTGGAAAGCCACTGGGACCTTGTCGCATTGAGGGATCGACTTTGACATTTGCTGACATGACTGCGGACGCCTCCGGTTTCACCCTTCAAGGGGCGCTTCGCCGCCGCCAGCGCAAGCCGATGCTTGCTGCCATGCTGATCATCGGCTCTGCCTTGCTCGTCGCCGGGTGCGAGACAACGAACAATACGGAATCAATGATTCGCGTCGAGCGGGCCCAGGGTTCAGAAGAAAACATCGCCTCGCTCTCGAGCGTGATTTCCGCAAATCCCAGCGATCCGGAAGCCTACAACGTGCGCGGCTCGGCTTACGGCCGCGCCGGAGAATTCCGCCGCGCCATTGCCGATTTCGATCAGGCGATTCAGCTCAATCCGCGCTTCTATCAGGCCTATGCCAATCGAGCGCTGGTTCAGCGCAATATGGGCAATCAGGAGGCGGCACTCGCCGATTACAACGCGTCGCTGCAGATCAACCCGAACTACGACGTCGCCTATATAGGCCGCGGCAATCTCTACCGCCAGGCCGGCCAGCTCGATGCGGCCTTCAACGATTTCAACAAGGCGGTCCAGCTCGACACGACGGACCCCCGCGCCTATCACAACCGCGGCCTGATCCATCAGGCGCGCAATCAGCATGCGCAGGCAATCGAGGACTTCTCGACGGCGATCTCGCTGTCGCCGAGCTCGCCCGAGCCCTACAACGGTCGCGGCATCTCCTATGCCGCCCAGGGCGACGACGAGAACGCCTTCTCGGATTTCAACACCGCAATCAACCTTAACAACAAGCTTGCTGAATCCTGGGCGAACCAGGCGCTGATCTACGAGCGCCGCGGCGACAAGGCCAAGGCGCAGAAGTCCTATTCGCATGCGCTGCAACTCGATCCCAAATACGAGCCGGCACGGGCTGGCCTTGCCCGGGTAAAGGCGATGTCCTGACGCGGTATCCTTTCTTTCTATCTTCTTCCCGTCCGCCCGCGCCTCCGTCGCGGGCGGTTTTTGTTTGGCCGAAGGTGGCGCGCAGATCGGCGCTTGTGGAACCATCGCGTGCTCAATCAGTTTGACCGTGGCTTAAGATGGAGACCTGCCATGATCAAACAGACCTTCCTTCTTGCAGCCGCGCTTGCGGCCCTTTCAGGAGCGGCTCCGGCCCAAAGCTATGTGACGCTCGGTCGGCTCACTTGCGGCTCCGAGGGCGGCACCGGGCTTATCGTCACATCGACAAAGAATCTCATGTGCACTTTCAATGCCGCCGACGGCTCGCCCCCTGCGATCTATGCGGGCAGGATCACCAAGATCGGTCTCGATGTCGGGTCCACCGGCAAGAGCGTGATGATCTGGGACGTGCTCGCGAAGACCGGCACGCCGGTGGCCAATTATGCGCTTGCCGGCGAGTATTACGGACTCGGCGCGGATGCGAGCTTTGCTGTCGGCGGAGGGGCAAAGATCATCGCCGGCGGCACCAACAAGGCATTCATGCTGCAACCGGTCAATATTCAGGTACAAGAAGGCCTGAACCTTGCCGTCGGCGTCGATCACCTCGTCCTTGCACCCGCCGGCTGACGACATCCAGAAACAAAGGCGGGCCCAAAAGGCACGGGGGTCTGGCCCGAGCACAGACGTCGCCCTCGGTTTCCATCCACAACGCGCCAAGTGGACCTTGCACGGCTGCAAAAGGAGCGGCACTGTGGCCGCCTGAAGCCGAATACGATCGGCACCGTGCGACGGGAACCAGGATGAACGACAAGGAAATCCGCGACATAGTCCTGTGGCTGTCGGATGAGGGCATACGCGGCCTTAAGGAACAGGACCTGCTTGCTGGCTTTTGTGATCAGTGTAAAGCCGCCGGATTGCCCCACGATCGCGCGATTGGACTGATCGACACGCTTCATCCGGAGTTCGAAGGGCGCGCCTTTCAGTGGAACAGCGAGAGCGACGAGGTTCCGGAAGTCTTGCATTACGGCTCGTCAAGCGGCGGCGATGCCCCGGCGAACTGGCAACGCTCCATCTTCTTCCATATGCTCGAGGCACGGGAAGTCGAGCGCCGCATACGCCTCGCGCTTGAGCCGCAAGTCCCCTTTACCTCGCTCGACAGGCTGAAAACGGAAGGCCATACCGACAGCCTTAACCTCATCCACCACTTCACCGATCGCGGCCGCATCGGCCAGATGGACTGTTTCTATTCATCCTGGACGACGAAGAAACGCGGCGGCTTCAGCGACGCAGATCTCCGCACGCTGAGGACGCTGCTGCCGACGCTCGCGCTCGCCGTCAAGACGGCCTCCTGCATGCGCATCATCCGCACGCTCGCCGATGTCTATCTCGGCGAGGATGCCGGACGACGCGTGGTGGAAGGCCGCATCGAACGGGGCTCGGCGGAGCGAATCGAAACGGTGATGTGGTTTTCCGACTTGCGAAATTTTACCGCTATATCCGACAGCATCCCGCCGGAGGAGATCATTCCGCTTCTCAACGACTATTCCGGCACCGTGATCGCCGCAATCGAGGACCATGGCGGCAGCGTGCTGAAGCTGATCGGCGACGGCGTTCTCGCCATTTTCAACAATAGCGATCCGGCGGAGGCCTGCAGCGCCGCGATCGCAGCCGAGCGGCAGTTGCGCGTGATGATCGCAGAGCTGAACGCGCGACGGCTCGAGAAAAGCATGCCGACCACCGACGTCTCCCTGGGCCTGCATATCGGCGAAGTCTTCTACGGGAACATCGGCAGCCGGAACCGACTCGACTTCACCGTCGTCGGACCGGCGGTCAATGAGGTGAGCCGCATCGTCGCGATGTGCCGTTCCGTCGAACGGCAGTTGATCATGTCGTCGGAATTCATCGCAGCCTGTCCGCCCGCCCACCGCGCCAACGCCGTGTCGCTCGGCCGCTTCGCGCTGCGCGGAATCGGTAGGGCGAAGGAACTCTTCACCTGGGACCCGGAAATGGCGCCTTCCAGTTGATCGTAGCGGCGCACGCCTGGGAAGTTGCCTCGCACCCTGCAGCGCCGTAATCCCTCACAGTAACCCTCTCCCCGCAGGTGACCGCAGGTGGGGAGAGGTGACGAGCGGTCGCCTCGGGCCACCTTCGCCCCGCTTGCGGGGAGAAGGTGGCCGGCAGGCCGAATGAGGGGCGGAAGCCGGAGACCTCTGATTCCTCAGTGGTTGATCGCCTTGACGATCTCCTCGGTCACCTTCTTGGCGTCGCCCAAGAGCATCATCGTGCCGTCCTTGTAGAACAGCGTATTGTCGATGCCGGCATAGCCGGAACCGAGCGAGCGCTTGACGAACAGGCAGGTCTTCGCCTTGTCGACGTCGAGGATCGGCATGCCGTAGATCGGCGACGTCTTGTCGTCGCGTGCCGCCGGGTTGGTGACATCGTTGGCGCCGATGACATATGCGACGTCGGCCTGCGCGAATTCCGAGTTGATGTCCTCGAGCTCGAACACCTCGTCGTAAGGCACGTTCGCCTCGGCGAGCAGCACGTTCATGTGGCCCGGCATGCGGCCGGCGACCGGATGGATCGCGTATTTGACCTCGACGCCCGCCTCCTTGAGCTTGTCGCCCAGCTCCCTGAGCGCATGCTGCGCCTGCGCCACCGCCATGCCGTAGCCGGGCACGATGATCACCTTCGAGGCGTTCTGCATCAGGAAGGCGGCATCGTCGGCCGAGCCCTGCTTCACCGTCTTCTGCACGCCGCTGTCACCCGCGGCGATCGCCGTCTCGCCGCCGAAGCCGCCGAGGATCACCGAGACGAAGGAGCGGTTCATGCCCTTGCACATGATGTAGGAGAGGATCGCACCCGACGAGCCGACCAGCGCGCCGGTGATGATCAGCGCCAGGTTGCCCAGAGTAAAGCCGATGCCAGCGGCCGCCCAGCCGGAATAGGAGTTGAGCATCGACACCACCACCGGCATGTCGGCGCCGCCGATCGGGATGATGATCAAGACGCCGAGCGCCAGCGACAGAAGGACGATCGCCCAGAAATTGAAGTGGCTCTCGGTCAGCGCCAGGCCGATGATGAAGAAGATGACGAGCGCGCCTAACACCAGGTTGATCAGGTGGCGGTAGGGGAGCAGGATCGGCTTGCCGGACATGCGGCCGTCGAGCTTCAGGAAGGCGATCACCGAGCCGGTGAAGGTGATGGCGCCGATCGAGACGCCCAGCGCCATTTCGACGAGCGCCTGGGCGTGGATCGACCCGAGCTCGCCGATGCCGAACGAAGACGGTGCATAGAGCGCGCCGGCAGCGACCAGAACCGCGGCAAGTCCGACGAGCGAATGGAAGCCAGCGACAAGCTGCGGCATCGCCGTCATCGGGATGCGCTTGGCGATGTAAGCGCCGACGCCGCCGCCGAGCGAGAGGCCGAGCACGATCAACAGGAAACCGCCGAGCG
>JAPSJG010000288.1 GCA_031178305.1 Sinorhizobium sp. | reverse complement strand
GGGCTCTTTATTTCGTCGGCCAGCAGCTTCGCCAACGCATCGATTGCCGCCACGTTTTGAAGCTCGACCGGACGGCGCAACGCCGTCAGCGCTGCGGAGCTCCCAACCGATGGAGCCAGAAACCGTAACACCCGATCCTTGTGAAGGTGCAGATTGAGGTGGCTGAAGCTATGTGTCTTCAGACTGCCCGTCCACAACGGGACACCGGCAGGAACATACACGGCACGCGCCATGGGGCGCGAATTCCTCGCCAGATCAGTGTCCTGGTTCGAAATACGAACGTTCGAGGAGACGTCGTTGAAGAAAAACATGATGCGCGGATCGTCCGCGAGATAATAGCCGCTGGCACCGGCTTGACTTTCCGCCTCCCAAAGGACGCTGACCATCCCATCGTATTGGCGCCATTGGACCGGCGCCGTGACCCGAATGCCTTCGGTTTTCCAAGACATGGAATGCCAGAAGCTCATTTGTAGATCAGTTCTTCCTCTTCAAGGTGCCAGATGTCGGTGCGGGCAGGGAAATCGCACTGTCGTTCGGCGCCATTCCACATCGCAGGCCAAGTAAGTTGAGCCGTATTCTCATCTTTTATTCAAACTGGCAAGCTGGGCTTTTATTTTTCGCGAAAGTGGGAGGGCCTCGAGGGACCGGACGTACAGGATTTTCTTCATGCGCGCGGGCTACGCCAATGCCGCCGAGCGGGTGCTTGCGGGGTGGGAACGGACGAGAAGGCGGTGACGGATCCGACTCTGAAGGTTCGCCGGATGGAGGGCCTGCGCGACGCCTCGATCATGCCAACCATGGTTCGGGAAATACCCAAGCCGCAGTCTTCATGATCGCGGAAAAGGCGGCCGAATTGATCCTGAACGACACGAAGCTCTGATACCGCAGGCTTTCTTCGCCAGCAAACTTCGGGCCTCGTTTGCCAAAGGCGTGTCGCTCGCTCAACGGGCTCCAGCCGGCGGCATGGCCCTGATGAAGTCGATGAAGACCCTGAGGGGCGCGGGCACCAGCCGGCGCCCGGGATAGTAGAGGAAGGGGCCCGAAAAGCTCAGCCACCACGGCTCCAGCACGGGCTCCAGCGCTCCGGTTTCGAAGTGCGGATGCAGCCAGTCCTCGAATATCGAGACGATGCCGGTTCCGGCAATCGCCGCCGCGATGCCGAGATCCGAGCCGCCGCCCGCCTGCACCACTAGCGACGTGGGCGGGTCGATCGTGACCGCCTCGCCGTCGCGTTCGAACTCCCAGGGACTGATTGGCCGGCCGGCGAAACGGCCGCGGATACAGCTGTGACCAAGCAGGTCGCGCGGATGCTGCGGCCGGCCATGCGCGTCGAGATAGGCCGGCGAAGCACCGCTCGCATACCGCTGGATGCGAGGCCCGATCGGCACGGCGATCATGTCCTGCTGCAGCCGCTCGTCATAGCGGATGCCGGCGTCGCAGCCCGCGGCGATCACGTCGACGAAGCTTTCGTCAGTCATGATCTCCAGCCTGATGTCGGGATAGGCCGCAAGGAAGGGTGGCACGATGGACGGCAGGACTAGCCTTGCGGCGCTGACCGGCACGTTCAGTCTCAGCACGCCCACCGGGCGGTCACGGAAACCGCGGGCGAAATCGAGCGCGGCATCGATCTCGCCGAATGCCGGTCGGATCCGCTCCATCAGCCCCCGGCCGGCCTCGGTCGGTACCACGCTACGCGTGGTGCGGTTGAAAAGCCTGACGCCGAGCTCCGCCTCGAGGCGCCGCACGGCGTCACTCAGCGCCGACGCGCTGACGTCGCTCGCCCGAGCCGCCTCTCGGAACCCGCCGGCCCGGGCAACCTTCATGAAGGCGCCCACATCCGCCATGTCGGGCCTGTCCCGTTCCATATTCCCGCTCCTACCAATTGTCCGGCACGCCGTACAGCCCGTGCGGATGGTAGCTGATTGTCCTTCCAATGAAACAGGCCTAATCCCGTTTTCGTGGCTCAAAACGGAGATCCGCGCATGTCCAGTATTGCAAGAACAGGAACTTTCATGCTCGGCGACCAGGTGGTGAACCGACTCGGCTATGGTGCGATGCAGCTCGCCGGCAAAGGTGTCTTCGGTCCGCCGCGCGACCGCGCGGAAGCGGTCGCCGTCCTGCGCGAAGCGGTTGAGAGCGGCGTCAACCACATCGATACGAGCGACTTCTATGGCCCGCACGTGACGAACGAGATCATACGGGAAGCGCTCCACCCCTACAGGGACGACCTCGTCATCGTCACCAAGGTGGGCGCCAGGCGCGGCGCGGACGCCTCATGGATCCCGGCCTTCACGAAGGAAGAACTGACGCGAGCTGTGCATGACAATCTGCGCAATCTCGGCCTTGACGTCATCGACGTCGTGAACCTGCGCGCCATGTTCAGCGTGCACGGCCCGGCCGAGGGTTCGATCCAGGAACCGCTCATGGTGCTGGCCGATCTCAAGCGGCAGGGGCTGATCCGGCATATCGGCCTTTCCAACGTGACCACGAGACAAGTCGAGGAAGGCCGCAGGATCACGGAGATCGTCTGCGTGCAGAACATTTATAACCTCGTCAATCGGGCCGACGACGCCATGATCGACCGGCTCGCCGCCTCCGACACCGCCTATGTGCCCTTTTTCCCGCTCGGCGGCTTCTCGCCCTTGCAGTCCTCGACGCTGTCCGACGTGGCAGCCCGGCTCGGCGCAACGCCGATGCAGGTGGCGCTCGCCTGGCTGCTGAAACGCGCCCCGAACATCCTGCTGATCCCCGGCACCTCCTCGCGCGTGCATTTGAGGGAGAACCTCGACGCCGCCGAAATCGATCTCCCGGAAGAAGCAATGCCCGAACTCGACGGAATGGTGCCCGCCTGGAGGTGAGCTTGACGGACCTGAGGTCCCCGATTCAGCCGACCGCAGCAATGGCGAGGGCCGGCGCGAAAATCCGCGCCGGCCCTCGCCATGAGCCTCGGAATCAACTGCTTTCCTTCGCACGGTAGCCGTCGGGAACGATGAAGATCTCATCGGCACGGCCGTATCCGCCATCCTTCACTTCCTCGATCAGCACCATTGTGTGCGGCCGTGCCGCTTCGGAGAAATACTCCACGAGCATGTCGGTCATGCGGTGCACGATTTCTTCCTTCTGGGCGCCGCTGAGTGCAGCTTCAGGCGTCTTGATGTTCACGAACGGCATGGGATTCTCCCTTCTGGAGGTCTGCTTCAGATCATGCCGCCATTGGCGCGGAGCACCTGGCCGTTCACCCAGCCGCCTTCGGGGCTGGCAAGGAAGGAAACGACCGAGGCAATGTCGCCGGGCTGACCCAGGCGCCCCAGCGGAATCGTGCCGACAATCCTTTGGACTAGCTCATCGGACTTGCCAGTCATGAAAAGCTCGGTCTCGACCGGCCCGGGCGCGACAGCATTGACTGTGATACCCCGGCCGCCGAGTTCCTTCGAGGCAACGTGGGTCATCGCCTCGACGGCAGCCTTGGTGGCAGCATAGACCCCGTAGGTCGGCCCACAGGCGCCGACGACGCTGGACGAGAAATTGATGATGCGGCCGCCGTCCCGGAGCCGGCCGGCTGCTTCGCGCATGGCTCGGAACGTGCCGGTGAGATTGATCGCGATCTGCTGCTCGAAGCTTTCGTCGTCGGTATCGGCAAGCGGCGCCAGCTTCAGGATGCCCGCATTGTTGACGAGGATGTCGGCGCCGCCGAAGCCTTCTTCGGCAGCATTGAACATGTCGGCAGCGGCGGTCGGGCTGCTTATGTCCGCCTGTATCGCGACCGCTCTACCGCCGCGCGCTTCGATCTCCGCAACCACGGCGGCCGCAGCCTCACTGCTGCTTGAATAATTCACGACGACGGCGATGCCATCCTTTGCGAGCCGCAGTGCGATGGCCCGGCCGATGCCCTTGGATGCTCCGGTGACGATCGCGACGCGTTGTCCTTTAATGGTCATTTATACTCTCCTGTTTGACGAACAGGAGATATTGCTGCCACCGCGTCAGAACAATCGAGCGAATATTGACATCAGAATTCGGCTGTGGTGAACAAAGCCATGGACCGGCTCGACCGCATGCAGCTCTTCATCCGGATCGTCGAACGCCGCAGCTTCGCTGCTGCGGCGTCGGACCTCGGCCTTGCCCGATCCACCGCAACGGAAGCGATCAAGCAGTTGGAAGACAATCTTGGCGTTCGACTTCTCGAGCGAACGACCCGGTATGTCGCGCCGACGCTGGACGGCGCGACCTTCTACCGGCGCTGCCTTGCGATTCTCGCCGAGGTGGACGAGGCGGAAAACGCCTTCCGGGACATGCAGGCCCGCGGCCTGCTGCGCGTGGATGCGCATCCCCTGCTCACACGCACGTTCCTGCTGCCGCGGCTCAATGAATTCCTCGACAGTAATCCTCTGCTCGACCTGCAGATCGGTCAGGGCGACCGTCTGGTGGATCTCGTCAGGGAGGGCGTGGATTGCGTCATCCGCGCCGGAGAGGTTGCGGACAGCGGCCTGATCATGCGCCGCCTGGGAATGATCAGCGAAGTCACCTGCGCCAGCCCGGCCTACATAGAGAGGCACGGAACACCCCGGTCCCCCGATGCGATGGAGGGGCATCGCGCCATCGGATTCATCTCATCGCGCACCGGGCAGATCATGCCGCTCGAATTCGCCGTCGGGAGCAGCGTCCGCTACGTGGCCTTGCCCTGCCGGCTGACGGTCAACGACTCGGACACCATGACCGATCTCGCCCGCCGCGGCTTCGGCCTGATCCAGGCGCCGCGCTACCGCCTGCAGCGGGACCTGGACGAAGGCACCCTGGTCGAGGTTCTTGCCAGGTTCCCTCCCCCGCCGACACCGCTTTCGGCGCTTTACCCCCAGAACCGCCAGCTTTCGCCGCGGGTGCGCGTGTTTATTGATTGGGTCGTCAAACTGTTTTCCGAAGCCGACTTGTAACTGCCAGCCGAATGCCTGTTCAGCTGAAGGTGTCGCTCGCCGGGCCTTCGCCGCCAGATCGCGCAGATAGCCGCCTGCCGAAAACAGCGGTGGGCATGTCGTCAGTGTTCGCGAGGGACGTGCCTAGAGCACTTCCGGGAAAGTGGAGCGATTTTCCGTCCGGAAGTGCGTTGAATCAAAATGGTTGGACATTTCAGTGTTTCCATGAAGCATTGAAATGCCCTAAGTGTGGGTGTCGCGTCGGCGGGAGACACGTGGCGCATCCCGCCGACCTGGCTAGGCGGAAGCGGGCCCGCCGGACCGCCCAAGGACTTCCTCATCGTTCTGCGGCAACTGACCGTTCGGAGTCATCTTGTCCACCGCGTCCGGGATCGATGTCGAAAGGCGCTTCAGCAGCTCATTGTAGTCCAGGCCCGTCTTCGCGGCCAATTCCTGAAGGGTATCCTTGCCGATCGACGATTCGACCTGTTCGGCCG
>JAPSJG010000287.1 GCA_031178305.1 Sinorhizobium sp. | reverse complement strand
CCACCATGAAAGTGACCGGCCTCAACATCCACCCGTTGAAAAGCGGGCGTGCCATTGCGCAAACGGCCGTGACGGTCAATCTAGACGGGCTCGCCGGCGACCGGCGCTTCATGGTGGTCGAGCCGGATGGCCGCTTCATCACCCAGCGCGAATTGCAGGCGCTGGCCCAGGTGGAAGCGGAGCATGTCGACGGCGGCGTGTTTCTGAAGATGAGCGGTAACGAGTTGTCCGTCGGCTTCGATCCGGACCGCCGGTTCGATGTCCGCATCTGGTCGAGCGAGGTGAATGCTGCAGTTGCCAGCGAGGGCGCCAATCAAACACTCTCCGGCTGGTTTGGGCGGCCCGTCAAGCTCGTCCATATGGACGAAGCGGCCGAGCGCTTCGTCGGCGCCGAATGGGCGGGAACGGCGGCGCCTGTCGGCTTTGCTGATGGATTTCCGATCCTGATCACCACGACCGGTTCGCTTTCTGACCTAAATCGCACCCTCGTTGAAAACGGGCAGGAGCCGGTCGGCATGGACCGCTTCCGCACCAACATCCTGATCGACTGCGAGGAGCCCTGGGCGGAGGATCTCTGGCAAAGCCTGGAGATCGCCGACATCGTCTTCGATCTCGTGAAACCCTGTGCCCGCTGCATCATGACGACACAGGACCAGACGACCGGCGAGCGCATCGGCGGCAATCCGATTCAGGGGCTCGCGGAAAAGCGCATGTCCGCCGACCGCCGCGTGCCGGGGGTCCTCTTCGGCTGGAATGCCGTGCCGCGCGGCGAGGGGACGGTGAAACTCGGCGACGAGGCCAAGGTCGTTCGGGGTCGGGAGGAGCGCTGGCCGATGAAGGCGCGTAGCAATCGTTAAAGCTCCCAATAGAGGACCTGCCGCAGCCCCCCATCAATTCTTGTGATCCCTACGTCAAATAAATTGGCTTTGCGCAATTCGAGTGCCGCCATAGGATGGCCCCTCAACAAATCGGAGCCTTCCAATGTCCGCAGCCACTCCAGCCGCCAGCCGCTCGGCCGACCATGGCAGCCTGCCGTGGCTGATCATTGCCGCCGGTTCCCTGATCGCGATGCTGACCTTCGGTCCGCGGTCGGCCATGGGATTCTTTCAGCTGCCGATGCTGGCCGACACCGGTTGGGACCGGACGACCTTCGGTCTTGCCATGGCCATCCAGAATCTCTTTTGGGGTCTCGGCCAGCCCTTTTTCGGTGCGATCGCCGATAGGTTCGGCACCTGGCGCACGCTGGCGCTGTCGGGTGTTCTCTATGCCGGTGGGCTCACCATCATGGCCTTTGCGAATGCGCCGATCTGGTTGCATATCGGCGGCGGAGTGCTCGTCGGCCTTGGCGTCGCTTCCGGCTCCTTCGGCATCGTGCTGTCGGCCTTCGCTCGCAATGTCGCCCCCGAGCGTCGTGCGCTCGTCTTCGGCATCGGCACGGCGGCGGGCTCGGCCGGCATGTTCCTGTTCGCGCCGCTGAGCCAGGGGCTGATCTCGGCCTATGGCTGGTCCGACAGCCTCGTCTATCTCGGCCTATTGATGCTGCTCGTGCCGCTCTTGGCTATCCCCCTCCGCGGCAATGCCAGTTCCGGCAGGCATTCGGAAGCGCTTTCCACACAGACTATCGGCGAGGCTTTGAAGGAAGCGCTCGGACACAGGAGCTATCTGCTGCTCGTCTCCGGCTTCTTCGTCTGCGGCTATCAGGTGGCCTTCATCACGGCGCATTTCCCGGCCTATCTCGGTGATATCGGCATCGATGCCCGCTACGCGGTCATCGCTCTCGCTCTGATCGGCTTCTTCAACATCATTGGTTCGCTGTCGGCCGGAGTCATCAGCCAGCATTATTCGAAGCCGTACTTCCTGGCGTGGATCTATCTTGGCCGCTCGGTCGCGGTAACAGCCTTCCTGCTGCTACCGCAGACGCCGACCTCGGTCATTGTCTTTGCCATCGCCATGGGGCTTCTTTGGCTGTCGACCGTTCCGCCGACGAACGCGCTCGTGGCAATCATGTTCGGAACGCGCCATCTCGGCCTGCTCGGCGGCATCGTCTTCCTCTCGCACCAGATCGGTTCCTTCCTCGGGGTATGGATGGGCGGCTATCTCTACGACCAATTCGGATCCTATGATCCGGTCTGGTGGCTGGGCGTCGCGCTCGGCGTCTTTGCGGCGATCGTCCACTGGCCGATCGAGGAGAGGGGCGTCGTCCGCCCGGCCATGGCCTAGATCACGATGATTTTAGGTCGAATGACCTAGATCATGAGCGTGATCGATTCTGGAGGTTCGCGCGGGATGCGGGCGGGACAGCGTGCACACTTTTCCTCATCCCGCGCTGAGATTGAGATGATGCCTCCGGCAGCGCCGGGCGCATTGTCTGATTGCGACGCTTGAAATCTGTCACAAAACTTTCTAAATCACTGGCCGCGGCTTAGCCGCTTTTGTTTTGACCCAATTATGCTCAGAATGAGTATAATTGCAAATCGCCCCGCGGGTGGTGGAAGGAGTGCCTCGATGACCATGCTTGACCTTCGCACGGATGCAGCGCCTGCTTCCGCCTTCGTGAGCGCTGCGGCTCGTTTCGGCGTCCTCGCAAAGCCGGACCTCGCCTTCACGCCGGCCATCGCTCGCGAGACCGAGCATCTTTACGAAAAGGTCAAGGACTTTATTCCGGCGTTCGAATGGGCCGCCTACGCGCCCTATGTCCACGCCATCAATCGGCTGAAGAAAGAGCGCAACGCCGTGATACTGGCGCATAACTATCAGACGCCGGACATTTTCCACTGCGTCGCGGACATCGTCGGCGACTCGCTGCAGCTCGCGCGTGACGCCACCAAGGTGGATGCCGAAATTATCATCCAGTGCGGCGTGCACTTCATGGCCGAGACCTCGAAGCTGCTCAATCCGGACAAGACGGTGCTGATCCCCGACGCCAAGGCCGGCTGCTCGCTTTCGGAGTCGATAACCGGTGCCGATGTGCGGCTCTTGAAGGAGCGCTACCCCGGTGTGCCAGTTGTCACTTATGTAAACACTTCGGCGGAGGTGAAGGCGGAGACCGATATCTGCTGCACGTCCTCCAACGTGCTCTCGGTGGTCGAGAGCCTCGACTCCGATACGGTGCTCTGCATTCCAGACGAGTATCTGGCGATGAACGTCGCTCGTGAGACCAACAAGAAGATCCTCACCTGGAAGGGCCATTGCGAGGTGCATGAGCGCTTCACCGCGGACGAACTCCTCGCCTACAAGGAGGCCAATCCGGGCATCGAGATTATCGGCCATCCGGAGTGCCACCCGGACGTAATCGCCGTCTGCGATTTTTCCGGCTCGACCTCGGGCATGATCAACTATGTCAAGGACAAGCGACCCGGTCGCGTGCTGCTCGTTACCGAATGCTCGATGGCGTCGAACATTCAGGCGGAGGTGCAAGGCGTCGATTTCGTCAAGCCCTGCAACCTCTGTCCGCACATGAAGCGCATTACGCTGCCGAAGATCCTCGACAGCCTGCTCAACATGACGGAAGAGGTTCTGGTCGATCCGGCGATCGCCGGCCGCGCCCGCCTTGCAGTCGAGCGCATGGTGAACCTCAACCAGTAGCTTCGCGCTGAATGAGGAAAAAAAGTGCGCGGTGCCGCCGAGTTCCGCGCCCGCCCGGGAGGCGAGAGGGGCGATTGCCCGGCGCCAAATGCATGCCGTTGAGGAGTACCGAGCCATGCTCACCGACCATTTTCGTCCGCAGTCCTTCAATGGGATCGATGACATCGTCATCGTCGGCGGCGGCCTCGCCGGGCTCTTCTGTGCGCTGAAGCTGGCACCGCGTCCCGTCACGATCCTCGCCGCCGCGCCGATCGGCCATGGCGCCTCCTCCGCCTGGGCGCAAGGCGGGATCGCGGCGGCGATGAGCACGGGCGACACCTTCGAGAAGCATGTTGCCGATACGGTTGCCGCTGGTGCCGGCATCGTTGATGAGAAGATGACGCGGATGATGGTCGCCGAAGGGCCGGCGCGCATCCATGACCTGCTCGAATTCGGCGTGCCCTTCGACCGCGATCTCGAGGGCAAGCTGGTGCTTTCGCGCGAGGCCGCCCATTCCGAGCGGCGAATCGTCCGCGTCAAGGGCGACATGGCCGGCCAGGCAATCATGGAGGCGCTCATCGCCGCCGTGCGCAAGACCCCGTCGATCCGGGTGCTCGAGGGCTACGTGGTGGAAGAGCTGGTGCGCGAGGGGCGCTTTATCGCCGGCGTGGTGGCGCGGCCGGATGCCGGCCAGTCCAAGACCCGCGTGTTGTTTCCGGCGCGCGCCGTCGTCCTTTGCTCCGGCGGCGTCGGCCACCTCTACGCCGTCACCACCAATCCCTGGGAGGCCTGCGGCCAGGGCGTCGGCATGGCGGCGCGGGCCGGTGCCATCATTGCCGATCCGGAATTCGTGCAGTTCCATCCGACCGCCATCAATATCGGCAGGGACCCGGCGCCGCTCGCGACCGAGGCGCTGCGTGGGGACGGCGCTATCCTGGTCAATTCCAAGGATCATCGCTTCATGCTCGATATCCACCCGGACGGCGAGCTTGCTCCGCGCGACGTCGTCTCGCGCGGCGTCTTCGCCGAGGTGCAGGCCGGGCGCGGCGCCTTCCTCGATTGCACCAAGGCGGTTGGCAAACACTTCCCCGAACTGTTTCCGACCGTTTACGCCTCCTGCATCTCCGCCGGCATCGACCCCGTGACGCAGCCGATCCCGGTAGCGCCGGCGGTCCATTATCACATGGGCGGCGTGCTCACGGATGGCGAAGGCCGTACTTCCATCGATGGTCTTTGGGCTGCCGGCGAGGTGACCTCCACCGGCGTCCACGGCGCCAATCGGCTGGCCTCCAACTCCCTGCTCGAGGCGGTCGTCTTTGCCGCACGCATTGCCGAAAACATCAAGGGCTCCCTGCCGGCTCCGAAGCTTACGCCCTGGGGTGACGACGCTGGCGAGAACGACGATCCTGTAACGGTCGAGGACAGCCCGCCTTTCAAGCGTCTGCGCGGACTGATGAGCGAATGCGTTGGCGTCGTGCGCACGCGCGAGAGCCTGACGCGCGCGATCCGTGAGATCGCCGAGCTGGAGCGCGCCAATATACGGCTGCGCTTCGCCAATATCATCACCACGGCCAAGCTTATCGCCATCGCTGCCCTGCGCCGCACGGAAAGCCGCGGCGGCCATTTCCGCGCTGATTGCCCCGAAGTGCGACCCGAATGGCGGCGGCGCACCTATCTCACATTGGCTGAGGCCGAGCGGCTGGCTGCCGAGGTCGCCGAAACAGAGCCGGCGTGACTAGATCACGATGATTCAGGTCGGATCGACCAAAAAAGTTAGCGCGGGTTGCGGGCGGAAAACCGCGCACACTTATCCTCATCTTGCGCTAGCGACTACGAAGATTCAGACA